>JAUQPO010000074.1 GCA_030550335.1 Acidobacteriota bacterium | reverse complement strand
GTGCCTACTGACGCCGCACGGTTTGGTACCCAAGCCTAACCATCAGGATCAGCGGGAACTTGCTGGAGCAGATCCCTAGGGATGGGATCGTGCCGATTGGGTGTGACGGCGCCGTAATCGAATACAACCGGATGCGCGACTGCACTCGTTTGCTGCCCGAAGGGGAGGCTGCGGCCGGTATCTGGCCTGGAGTTGCGACAACACCGGGATCCAGTTCAACGAGGTCAGCGATCACAAAGTGCCTTGGGATGCCCAGGACTTCGATGCAGACTGGAACTGCCGCAACACGCTGATCCAATACAACTACAGCCACGACAACGAAGGCGGCTTTCTGCTCGTCTGCACCAACGGGGCGGTGAGGGAGCCGGTGAACGCGGGCAACGTGGATGCGGTTGTCCCCTACAACGTGAGTGTAAACGGCTTCGCGCCAGGGGGATGCACGCAGGGTTTTCACCCGTCCTCCACACCAGTGGGCCGGTGCGCGGCACGCGCATGTACAGCAACCCGATCTTTCTTAGCTGCCGAGCCCTCCTTCGTTGATCACACGCTGCTGAAGATGGACAGCTGGGGCAGCGCCTGGCCTTAAGGCACGTGGTTGGGCAACAACATCTTCTATACCGAAGACTGGGCAAAATACGATTATGGCCAGGCCAGACGTACGCGGTTCGAAACCAACCTTTACTGGGGCGAGCACCGGAACGCCCCGGCGGATCCCAGGGCAGTGTGGGCCGATCCGCTGTTCGTCGAATTGTACATTAGCCACCCCGGCGTCCACCAGCTTTTTGGTCCCCGCTTGCGGGAAGGTTCGCCAGCCGTCAAGCGGGGTGTGGTGATCCCGGATAATGGGGGGCCGGGACTTTTTCGGGTTCCCTCTGCCGAAGGATCGGCCTCCCTCGATCGGGCCGTTCGAGTAGTTCTGAAAGTCGCTTCTCCAACCTGGACAGGGGAAAGCCACAGGGCGAGCCAGCTCAACGCTGCCCGGAGCGAGTTCTAGTTCCCGCGTTGAGTCTCTGCATGAGCTCCTCCGGATCCTTAGCCGGAAGCTCGCAGCGAAACTCCCGGCACACGTACGCCATAGGGCGATCGGTGAGGCTTACCCATGTCCAGCGATCGCCAAGCAATTCCAGCACCCGGCTCGCGTTGCCTTCATGAAGCCACACCACGCTGCGATCCGGGTGGAACCCGTGGCGCGCCACGGCCAATAGCCCGAGGGTGCGTGAATCCTCGCGCTGCCCGATGATCAGGATCTGCTCGCATCCCGTTTGAGAAGCCTCGGCCGCTGCAAGCATGTATGGCAGCGCGTCCGGGTGGGTGCTCAGGGCATTGCTATAGAAACGGATCGTCCGGTCAGCCGCTTCGCGCCAGCCAGGGTCGCCGGTGAGCCAGTGGAGCCGGACGAAAACCTCCAACGCCACGCTGCTGGCTGCTGGTTCCGCTCCGTCGTGATCGTCTTTTGGAGACAGCACCAGGTCCGTGGAATCCCTGGCGGCGTAGTGGAAACCGCCGTGCTCCCGGTCTTCGAAACGATCCAGCATGGTGCGCGTCAGGCGCAACGCCCACTCCAGATACTTCGGATCGTAAGTGGCATCGAATAACTCGAGGCAACCCTTGGCCAGAAACGCGTAATCGTCGAGAAAGCCGGCCACGGATGCTTCTCCTTCGCAGTAGCGTCGGAATAAGAGGCCTGTCCTGGAGTCGTAAAGCCGGTCGCGGATGAACTTTGCCGCTCTCTGTGCAGCGAGTTCATAGCGTGGCTCTTGGCATACGATTGCCGCCCGGCTGAATGCGGCGATAGCCAAGCCGTTCCAAGCGGTGATGATCTTTTCATCCCGGTGCGGCCGTGGCCGTCTTGTGCGGAGTTCGAACAGGCGCCTACAAGCTTCCTCGAGAACGAGCTGGACCTCTTGCTCGGAGGTGTTAAGCGCTACAGCTAGCTCTTGAACTGACCGGGCCATGTAAGGCAGGTTCTTTCCTTGGAACTCACCATGTGGGTCGTACGGCAGGTTGCCTTCGGGGCGACATCCATACGCCTCCGCGAAGATGCGCAGTCGTTCGGGCCCGAGAACATCGGCTAGTTCTTGCCAACGCCAAAGGTAAAATGCCCCTTCGCTTTCCTGCTCGGGATGCTCTGGGTCTGGGCTATCTGCATCCTCGGCGGAGTAGAATCCTCCTGCTGGGGAGCTCAAGTCCCGGAGCATATAATCGAGCGTCCTGCGGGCCGCTAGCGCCCAAGTGGGGTCTTCCGTCGACTGGTACGCCTCCAGGAGCACAATGGCTAGCTGCGCCTGGTCGTACAGCATTTTTTCGAAGTGCGGCAGTAGCCATCGCCGGTCGACGGCGTAACGATGAAACCCGCCTCCTATGTGGTCGTGGATACCCCCACGCAGCATCCCGGAAAGCGTGCCGAGGACCATCTGCAGTGCACCGGCGCGCCCGTGCCGGTGCGCCGCACGCAGGAGAAAGTAAAGCACCGAGGGACGCGGAAACTTTGGGGCTTGCCCGAAGCCGCCATACCGCTGGTCATATTCTTGCTCGAAAGCTCGGATCGCACGCTCGACCCAAACACCGTATTCGACCGGGACGGCATCTTCCGGGTGCTCGACGAGTTGTTTGAGCTGGCTCAAGATCGTATCAGTGTTCTGAACGATCTGTTCCCGGTTCTGCTTCCAGGCCTGGGCGACGCGCTCCAGCACCTGGCGGAACGAGGGACGTCCATAGGACGGCTCGGGCGGGTAGTACGTGCCTCCGTAAAAGGGCTTTAGATCAGGCGTAAGCCAAACGGACAAAGGCCAACCGCCGCCTCCCGTGGCCACCTGCACAAACGTCATGTAAACGCGGTCTACGTCAGGACGCTCCTCCCGATCTACTTTGATGGGCACGAACTCTCGATTGAGGATTTCAGCGATACCTTCTGACTGGAACGACTCGCGCTCCATCACGTGGCACCAGTGGCACGTAGAGTAGCCGATGGAAAGGAATATTGGCTTCTGCTCGCGTTTTGCCTTCTCGAAGGCTTCTGGGCCCCACGGGTACCAGTCCACGGGATTGAAAGCATGCTGCCTCAAGTAGGGACTTTTTTCGTGAATCAAACGATTCGGACGCACTGGCCACACCTTCTGTAGTTATGGATGCTGCGCACTGGCCGAGGAGCGCTTTTTGGACTGGCCACTGAGGAGCCGGCGCTCAAGGTAAGCTGGAAGAAAGGGTGGAGACTGGCTATGGGCTACGTTGTTCACCCCAGCCGGCGTGAGTTCATCGCTTTGGCGGGGGTTTTAGCCTTGGGGGCGAATCGGAACGAAAGTCGTTGGGCGCTGTTAGCCGACACGCACATCGCGGAAAACCCGGCGGAGAGTTACCGAGGCTTCCGACCCAACGACAACTTGCCGCGAGTCGTCGAGGCAGTCCAGCAGGCCAAGGTTAGTGGGGTGCTGATTGCGGGAGATCTGGCCCGTTTGGAAGGACGGCCCGGGGATTACGAGAATTTGGCTAAGATCCTACAGCCGCTGACCTCGCAGCTCGTAGTAGGGTTCGCACTGGGTAACCACGACCACCGCGACAACTTCCTAGGTCGGTTCCAACAACTGCCGGGAGAGCGGCAACCGGTGGCCGGCAAGCTCGTCTCCAGCATCGACGCTGGCCCGGTAAAGTTCGTCCTGTTAGACTCGCTGATTCAAGCCAATTACACCCCTGGCTTGCTCGGCAAAGCTCAACGGGACTGGCTGCAACGCTATCTGCTCAAAGAAACTTCCAAGCCTATCGTCCTGGTGGTCCATCACACGCTGGACGACCGCGACACGGCTTTGTTGGACGTGCTATGGCTTTACCGGATTATTGAACCGCTGCAGGTGGTGAAAGCGATCCTCTACGGGCACTCGCATGCCTGGAGCGTCCAGGAACACGCCGGAATCCACCTGATCAACCTGCCCGCCACTGGATACAACTTCAACGACAACGAGCCAGTCGGTTGGGTGGAAGCCGAGTTCACCGCATCGGGAGCTGCGTTCCAGCTCCATGCCGTGGGTGGAAACCGGTCGCGGGACGGCGAGACGGTCAGCCTGCGCTGGCGGGCGTGAAGTGGCCTGGGAAGCTAGTTGGCAAGACCAGGAAAAGTAAACCCCTTACAGACGCGCTTGCAGCCGGCGCGTCGGTGAGGAGCGTTAACTCCATAGCGGGGCCGCTCGGCGAAAATGGAAATGTATGGTGGTTGAGGTCGAAGGCGTACCCATCCACCTGGCGCACCCCGACGAGATCCCCATTCGCTGGGTAGGCCAAGAAGAGGCCATGCGCCAGCTTCTGGCCGCCTGGCTGGTACTTGACGAGCACGACTTGCCGATGAACCCCCGCTTGATCGGCAAACCGGGGGTGGGTAAAACCACGCTGGCTTATGCCGCGGCCAAGAGGCTGGGGCGCGAAGTCTACATCCTCCAAGCCACCGTCGATACGCGCCCAGAAGATCTGATTATCACACCTGTCATCGAGGGCGAAGGACGTCTGCGCTACGTCGCTTCACCGCTCGTTACCGCCATGCTCCGAGGAGGCGTGTGCATCCTGGACGAGGGCAACCGGATGAGCGAAAAAAGTTGGGCGAGTCTGGCGCCACTTCTCGACAACCGGCGCTACGTGGAGTCGATCGTGGCTGGCATCAAGATCAAAGCTCATCCGGGGTTCCGCTTCGTGGCCACGATGAATGACGATGCCTCAACCTTCGATCTTCCCGAGTACATACACTCGCGCTTACAGCCGCAGATCCTCATCGACTTTCCCGAGCGCGACGAAGAATACGCCATTTTGAAGGAGAACTTACCTTTTGCGGACGAGCAGGTTCTCGAATATGTCACCGACTTTCTCCAGCTCGCCCATGCGGCCGACGAGTCTTACACCGTACGCGACGGGATCAACATCTGCCGATACACCATGAAGCTCATGCAGTTGCCTGGCCACCACATGCCCCTCAAGGAAGCTCTCCGCTTAGCCATCGTCGAAACCCTGGGCGAGGAAGCACTCCGATATGTCCCGCCTTCCTGAGTGGAACCTAGAAGCGCTCACTAGTCTTCGCCGGGGAAACTACACGTACTTTCCCGTCGTACCGGGGCGAGTGGAGTTCGCTGCGGAACTCCGACGCCGCCTGTTGGATGAGCGACCGGACGTCATCGCGCTCGAGCTACCACCATCGCTCCAAGGGCCCTACTTGCGAGCCGTACGTCGCCTGCCGCAGATGACGGTTCTTGCTTATGAGGATGACGATCGACCGGACGAAGCAGTCTATTTGGTGGTAGAACCCGCAGACCCTTTCACCGAGGCGATTCGGACAGGGCTAGAGATCGGCGCCGAATTAGTTTTCGCTGAACCAGACACCACCGCCCGGCCCCACCTGCCTGACGAATATCCGGACACCTATGCGGTCCGGGTACTCGGCTACGACAAGTACGTTGAACTGTATCGATTACACCCGGCTCCGCGATCCGCCGAGGTCGAAGCGCACGCGGCAGCCATCGCCTGGAAGCTGCAGGGCGTCCATCCCCTGGCGCGCGTGTTCGTAGTCCTGTCGCTCAATTTACTGGACCCGGTGCTGGACGCTATGGAGCGACCCCAAGAGGAACCGCCTCCCCGTCGAAAGCTCCCTCGCTGGGTCGAGCTGATCAACCCGCACCCGGAGTGCCTGGCGGAAATCACCATCGAATACCCCTTCCTGCAAGAGCGCTACGAGCAGTACCGGATCTCGCTCGACTGCCCTGAGCTCATCGATCGGCCGCGCGTGCAGCTGGCGGTCTTCAAAGAGGCCGAAGCGGCTTACGAGCGAAACACCGGCGAGAAGCTCGTTCACTGGCAGCGCCGCTTACTCGCTCGCTACACTCGGAACCTGGCGCTCATCGACCGGCAGCTGACCGCGAGCCTGTTCGACATGATCGTTGCCGCACGTTCGATCGTCGATGACAATTACGCGTGGGAAGTTTGGGAGGTAGCCAACCGTTATCTCGCCCAGCAGGCGCAGTCCGACGTCCGAACCGAGCGTCTTTCGGGAGAGGAAGTGTGGTTGCACACCCGTAAGGTGCGCTTGCGCCGGCGTTTGCCCCGCCCTAAGCAGCGCCTCCGGCCCGTCAGTCTCAAGCCGCGTAAGAAAGAGCGCTTCCCCGGCGAGTGGGCCCAGCAGATCGACGGCGACGCCATCTGCTCTTACCCGCCCGAAGACATCGTTATCGAAGAGTACGCGCATTTCCTCAAGCAAAAGGCCAAAAGTGTAATCTCAGAAGAACGAATGCGCGTGGAACCATTCACTACGTCGATGCTCGATGGCATAGACATTCGCGAAACTATACGCAACTGGTTCCAGCGCAAGATCTACGTGCGGGTTTGCCAGAAGATCGCCGGCGAGGTGGGCGCAGTGATCGTCATCTTCGACGAGGATCGCGAAAACCGTTACAACTACCTGACGACCTGGCTGGGCGAGCACGAGAACGAGTCGGACATGGCCTTCTATGCGACGAACCCGTTTGACCACTTGGTAGGGCCGGGTATAGGTCGCGCCGAGTATGGCGGATTCCTCATGAGTTGGCCGCCTAGGCGCATGTGGGACGTATGGTCAGACCCGGACTACGATCTGGCGGAGACCAAACCGGAGAGGTTACTACTAGCGGGCTTGGACTATTCACCCCACCGCTACGTGGTCTACGTGGCTGCCCGGCCGCCCCGGTCCATTTTCCGCTCCATTGCCGCTCGCATGGGCCGCACGATCCTTTACATCCCGATCGGCCAGCTGTCTCCAACGAAGCTGAAAAAAATCCGTGTCGTCCACGTACTCGACAGCCACGAGCGCCGCAAGATCGCAAAAGACTACATCTGGTGAGTGGCTGGCTCCCCAGGCCTGCAATCCGACGATTCGGCACGAAGCAAGGCGGTGATCAGTCCTTGAGTGGTGTACTCGCTGGCTTCCACAGTCACATTCCCACCCAGCTCGCGGACCGTACGGCTGGTTATGGGTCCGATCGTGGCGACCTTCAAACGTTGGAGGGGCTCTGCGCCCACAGCACGAACGAAGTTCTTGACCGTGGACGCGCTGGTGAACAAGATCCAATCCGGCTGTAAAGCCAACGCCCGAGCGGCGCGTTTGGGCAAGTCCTCGGGCATCACCGTCCGGTAAGCGGGAACAACATCTACGGTGGCGCCCAGTGCAGTCAGCTCTCGTGGCAAGATTTCGCGTGCCTCAGCCGCTCTTGGCAACAAGATGCGCTTGCCGGACACACCGAGTTGGCGAAACGTTTCCACAATGGCCTCAGCTACGAACTCCTGCGGCATCAAGTCCACTTTGAGATGAAGCTCCTCGAGGGCGCGCCGCGTCGCCGGGCCGATGGCGCACAAGCGAGCGCGCACCGCACGCCAGTCGCGCTGGGAACGATCCAGGCGATCCACGAAAAACCGGACTCCGTTGGCGCTCGTGAACACGATCCAATCGTAGCTATCCAAGCGGGCAATCGCCGCATCCAAGCGCGAGTAATCTTCCAGGGGACGAGGTTCGATCGCGGGAACTTCCAAAACTTCCGCCCCCAATTCCCGCAGTTGTTGTCGAAGATCGCTTGCCTGTTCGGGCGCGCGAGTAATGACGATCCGCCGGCCACGCAGAGGTAGCCGGCTGAACCAATCGAGCGCCTTGCGTTGGGAATCCGCACGGCCGAGCACCAGGCTACACAGGCCCAGCGCGTCGGTGGCCACTACGCTCAAGCGCTCGAGGACGGTTTCGATGCACCGTTGGTTGGGCTGCCCCAAATGCGCGATCACCAGGACCGGAGTCTCAGGAGCCCAGCCACACAGGACCAGGCGGTCGCCGACTTCAGCCAGACGTCCCCCGGGCACCTGACAGGCCAAGGGGAGCGAAGCCGTCCACCCGCCAGGGATCGAGTGCTCCAATACGTTCACCGGCAGGTAAGCCAGGCCACGGCCTGTCCAGAGGAACGGTACACCCGCAGCAGCCGCTATGGCTCCCAACCCACCCGGGGGAGAAAGGATCTCGAACTCCACCCCTTCTTCCCATAACTGGCGAGCCTCACTGACCCCATGAGGAAGGAGCAGGGGATCGCCGGCGTACAGCCTGACTGCACGCTTTCCAGCTCTAGCCTCCCGGGCGAGGCCCGTCAAGAACTCGCGCTGCACTGGAGTGGTCTGCTCCCCCGGTGGTTCGACCGCGATCAAAACGCTCGCACGCCCGCCCACCTGTTCCACCAGCTCCATCAGAGGCTGGTCGTAGACCACTACATCGGCCGAGGCCAGCAGATCGCGTGATCGCACCGTCAGCTGCTCAGGCTCCGGTGAGATCGCGCCGATCAGATAGACTCTCGCTCTTGGCTCCATAGACTTGTTGCAAGATGGTGCGCGCGCCAGACTCTAACAATTGCTGGGCGAGCCGAGTCCCGAGCGCCTCAGCTTGCTCAGCCTGGCCCTCGAGTTCGCCCGTGACTGCCTGGTCTCCTTCCGGACTCAGAACGATTGCATAGAGCCGCAAACGTGTCCCCTCGACGCTGGCATGCACTCCGAGCGGCACCTGGCACCCACCGCCCACATGGGTCAGAAACGCTCGCTCTGCCGCCGTTGCCCACCCGGCCGCTGGGTCGTGCAGCCTCTCGCAAAGGGCTCTGACCCGCCCGTCAGCGGCCCGGCACTCGATCGCAAGCGCCCCTTGGCCTGCTGCGGGACATAGCGTCCGGGGCTCGAAGATTTCCGCGATGCGCTCTTGCCAACCCATACGCTTCAGGCCCGCTACGGCCACCACGATGGCGTCGAATTCACCGGCTTCCAGTTTGCGCAGGCGCGTGTCGAGATTTCCACGGATGGGCTCGATGCGGAGGTCGGGACGGAGGCGACGCAATTGGGCTGTTCGGCGAAGCGAACTGGTACCCACTCTCGCTCCCGCTGGTAGATCGTCGAGCCGTGCGCCCACGATGGCGTCGCGTGGGTCTTCACGAGTTGGTACCGCTCCGAGAACCAGGCCCTCAGGAAGCTCTGTAGGTAGATCCTTCAAGCTATGGACCGCCAGATCCACCTGCCCTGCCAGCAAAGCTTCCTCAATCTCTTTCGTGAACAATCCTTTGCCGCCGATCTTGGCGAGCGCAACGTCCGTGATCTTGTCGCCACGCGTGCGGATGATGACCGTCTCGCAACGCTCGCCTAAGGCCTCTAATTGCCTAGCCACCCACTGGCTCTGCCACAAGGCCAGTTTCGAGCCCCGCGTCCCAATCCGCAGCATCAGACAGAGTCCTCCAACCCAAACAGCCGGCGGGCCACTCGTAACGCCTGTTCGCCGTCGGGCTCGCTAGCCATGCGGCGAATTTCGGTCAATGGTTGGTGAGCAATCTTGTTGACGAGTCCCCGAGTCACTGCATCGATGAGCTCTTGGTATTCGACCGGGAGTTGCGCGAGCTTACCCTTTACGCGCGCCAGCTCCGCTTGCCGCAGCTCCTCCAGTCGCCGTTGTAAAGCCACTACGGTGGGAGTGATTTCGCGGGCCTGAAGTCGGCCCATCACCCGTGCTACTTCCTGCTCGACGATCTGTTCGGCCTGTTGCGCCTCCTGCAGCCGACTCCTCAGATTTTCCTGGACCACAGCTTGCAGGTCATCAATGTCGTAAAGGAAGACCCCCTCGAGGAGGTTCACGTTGGGATCCACGTTACGCGGCACTGAGATGTCGATCACGAAAATGGGCCGTTGGCGGCGCTCTTCTAGGGCCTTACGAAAATCGGCGGGCCTCAAGACGTACTCTTGGGCTCCCGTGGACACCAGCACTATATCCACATTCCCCAGCAGCTTGCGGAATTGATCGAAGGCTACGAAGCCCGCCTGAAACCGCTCAGTTAACTGCTGGGCTCGCTCCGCGGTGCGGTTGGTCACCCAGATCTTCCGCACCCCCGCCCCCTGGAAATGCGTCGCAGCCAGTTCGGCCATCTTGCCCGCCCCGACCAGAAGCACCGCGCACTGGCTCAGGTCACCGAAAATCTGGCGCGCCAGCTGGACGGCAACGTAACTCACCGAGACTGGATTGCGGCCAATCCCAGTCTCTGTGCGAATCCGTTTGGCGACCCGGAACGCCTGGGTGAGCACCTGCTCGAGCAGGCCGCCTACAGCGCCGCACCCTTTTGCCTGGGCGAAGGCTGCCTTCATTTGACCCAGGATTTGCGGCTCGCCCACCACCATGGAATCCAAACCCGAGGCCACGCGAAACAAGTGCCGGACGGCTTCGGGACCTTCGAAGTGATACAGGCAGCCGTCAAGCTCGTCAGCCGGAACACACCGACTTTCGCTGAGGAACCGCTTGGCCAGTTCCCGCGCGGGCTCGGAGTCCGGCGTCACCAGCGTCACCTCGACCCGGTTGCAGGTGGAAAGGATCATCCCCTCGCTCGCGCCCCAGCTGCGGAGCCTCGACAGAGCCCCCGGAAGCTCCGACTCAGAAAAATTCAGCCGCTCGCGGACCTCCACCGGTGCCGTGCGGTGATTCACGCCTGTAACTGACAGCTTCATCGCACCAACAGCGGTTTCAGCCCCACGTGAGCTGCCCAGGTGACCGCCGAACAGCACACCACCACTAGCACCATAACCGCCGCTTTTCGGCCTCGCCACCCGGCAGCACTTCGTAAGAACACCATCACCAGGTAAAAGCCCCAAGTGAGCAGCGAGACCGTAATCTTCGGATCACGGATCCAGCGGGTGCCCGATTCCACAAAGGCCCACGTGCTGCCCACGATCACCCCCAGCGTGATGCACACGAATGCAAGTCCAATCGAGTGGGTCAGAACCCGGTCGAGCGTCCCTAATGGAGGAAACTTCCCAAGCCACCCCAGTTCCCTTCGCCGCTTCAAACGCTTTTCTTGAAGCAAGTAGAAGACCGAAGCGACCGCTGCCAGGCCGAGTGCAGCGTAACCCACCAAGATCAGTAGCACGTGCGCTAGCAACCACGCATCTCGCACCGCCGGATTGGCCCAGGTACCTACCGGCTGCCCCAAGTCAGCGACCAGCGTCGCCACAAATACCAGGGGGAACAACAACAAGCCCAAGCCCTCGAATTGCAGGCGCCAGTAAGCTAGCAGGAACACTATCGCAGTGAACAGGGCAAAGGCTGAGATGGACTGGAAAAAGTTATCCAGCGGTAGACGACCACGCTGGATCGCCAGCTCGGTAAAGGAGACGGTATGCAGAATCACGCCCACGCAAAAGGCATTCAGGGCCACACGGAAGAAGCGTTCCGAGCTACGGTTAAAAATCACCAGCACGGAGTGGGTCAACCCCACCGCGTACAGCGCAGTAGCTACGCGTAGCCATAAGATGGGCGTGTCGGTCACCCTCGGAGAGCCCTAGCTCCTTTCAGTCCCAGTATAGCGAGCACCCGTTGGGGAGCCGGGCCCACAGAGTGGTTACGATGAGGGATATGACGAATGGTTTTTTGAGCGGGAAAGGAGCGGTGGTCACTGGAGGGAGCCGCGGCATCGGGCGAGCCATAGTTCTGGCGCTAGCCCGAGAAGGAGCTTCGGTGGTCTTTTGCGGGCGCGATCAGCAGGGCGTGCAGAAAGCTGTGGCAGATCTGCGACAGCAAGCTGGAAGCCAACAAATTTACGGAATCGCCGCTGATGTCCGCGATCCCAGTCAAGTGGAGGCCTTGTTCCGTTTTGCCGACGAGCAGTTGGGCCGAATCGACGTCCTGGTGAACAATGCGGGGGTAGGGATCTTCCGCCCAACGGGCGATTTGTCGATTGAGGACTGGAGGGCGGTCATCGAAACGAACCTGACAGGGGCGTTCCTGTGCTCGCGGGAGGCCATAGCCCGGTTCCGCCGGCAAGGCGGCGGCAGCATCATCCACATCAGCAGTCTAGCAGGCAAACATGGGATTGCCGGCGGGGCAGCCTACAACGCATCCAAGTTTGGGCTTAACGGCATGGCCGAAGCGATGATGCTGGATCACCGCTATGACAACATCCGCGTGAGCACCATTCTGCCCGGCAGCGTAGCCACCGAGTTCGGCGGTCAGCGGACAGGTGAGCAAGCCTGGAAGATTGCTCCAGAGGACATAGCCGAGATTGTGCTGACCATCTTGCGGATGCCTGAGCGCACTCTGATCAGCGCTGTCGAGGTCCGTCCTGCCAAACCCCATAGGCCCTCATAGAGCTGCTTGCCCGATCCGATAAGCAAGGCAGCGTCAGACAGATGGTTCATCTGGCACCCGGGTTGCTAAGGGCATCGGCGGAGAGGAGTCGAGCCATGGTTCCGGTCAACATCGACCTGGACCCAAGCCGAATTGGCCGGCAAGCAGCAGCCTTGGAGCGCAACTTGCGGCGCCTGATCGTGGGGCAGGATGAAGCGATCCGGGAAATTGTCAGCATGTACCAAATGTACTTGACGGGAATGAACCCGCCGGGTCGGCCGATCGCCAACTTTCTGTTCCTGGGTCCGACGGGTTCAGGCAAGACCCGGATCGTGGAGGCCACGGCGGAGAGCCTGGTAGGCACGGCCCGAGCAGTCATCAAGATCGACTGTGCGGAGTTCCAGCATAGCCACGAAATTGCGAAGTTAATTGGCTCGCCGCCTGGCTACCTGGGCCATCGCGAGACACACCCCCTGCTGAGCCAAGAGGTTCTCGATCAGTACCATACCGACCAGGTCAAGATCAGCTTCGTGCTCTTCGATGAGATCGAGAAAGCGAGCGATGCCCTGTGGAACCTGCTGCTAGGCATTCTCGACAAAGCCACCTTGACTCTAGGGGACAACC
>JAUQPO010000073.1 GCA_030550335.1 Acidobacteriota bacterium | reverse complement strand
GAGCTGATCGCTCAGCTGGAGCGTTTGATCGCTCAGCAAAAGGCGCTGGAGCGTCAGCTCGAAGACCTCAAGACCAAGGTGGCTCAGTCGCAAGCCAGTGCCCTCGAATCGCGCGTGCGGGAGCTTAAGGGCGTCAAGGTGGTGGCGGGCCGCGTGGACGGGCTGGATCGCGCACAGTTACGAACGCTCGCCGACGCCCTGCGGAACAAGTGGAAGACGGCTGTGGTCGTACTGGCTTCCGCTGCGAATTCCGAGATTGCATTGCTGGCTGCAGTGACCAAGGATTTGACCTCCAAAGTGCATGCGGGGCAGCTAGTTCGTGAGATTGCTGAGGCTGTGGGCGGTAAGGGTGGTGGGCGTCCTGATCTGGCCGAAGGAGCGGGTAAGGACCTCAGTGCGCTCCCTGCTGTCCTGGAGAGCGTCTATCAAAGAGTAGAGAAACTGTTGTGACCCAAACCGAGGTGATCATCGTCGGCAGTGGCCCTACCGGCCTTTCGTGCGCGATCGAGCTGAAGAAGGTCGGAATCGAGACGCTGGTCTTCGACAAGGGTTGTATTTTGAACTCGATCTACAACTACCCCACCCACATGACCTTCTTCACGACCGCCGAGAAGCTGGAAATCGGCGGGATCCCTATGACCTCGATGTACGAAAAGCCTACCCGAATCGAAGCGCTCAAGTATTACCGCCGTGTAGCGGAGTACTACCAGTTACGGGTACGCCAGTACGAAAAGGTCGAAAAAATTCTGGGCGACGATGGAGCTTTCGTGGTTTGGACGCAGGATCGCTTTGGGCGAGAGCAGGCCTATGGTGCACGAAAGGTGATACTGGCTACGGGCTATTACGACCAGCCCAACCTGTTGAATGTTCCAGGCGAAGACCTGCCCAAAGTTTCGCACTATTACAAGGAGCCCCACCCTTTCTACGATCAGGACGTCGCGGTTGTCGGAGGGAAGAACTCCGCCGCAATTGCTGCGCTGGAGCTCTACTGGGCCGGTGCGAGGGTCACGCTGATCCACCGGAGAGCTTGGCTGTCCGATCAGATCAAATACTGGATCCGTCCAAACCTCGAAAATCGGATCCTGAGCGGAGAGATTAAGGCGTACTTCAACTCGTGGATCACCGAGATTCGTCCAGACGAGATTGACGTCCAGACCCCAGAGGGCAAGATCACGTTAAAGAACGATTTCGTGCTGGCTATGACAGGGTATCATCCGGATTTGGAGTTCCTAGCGGGTCTCGGCATCACACTGGATCCACAGACAGGGCGTCCTTACACGGATCCCGAAACATTAGAGAGTGCGCGTAAGGGAATCTACCTGGCAGGGGTGGTCGTAGCAGGTGTACACACCAACGAGATTTTCATCGAGAATGGGCGCTTCCACGCCCACCAGATCGCACGAGCCATCGCTCGTGACCTCCGGGGTGCTTGTCGTTGAGGGGCCCTATTGTGGCGAGCCCACTTTGGCCAGACCGGTCGCCTCAGCCAGCTTGATAGCGGAGACCGGCGCCATAGCCCTATACATTCGTACAAAGCGCTGAGGTTCCTGTGCCGGATAAATGGCCAGGTTTTCCGCCCACCGGTAAGCGATTGGTTGGTACCAGAGTTCGGCGCGGATTTCGAAGGGGCCTTCCTGCGGGCTGACGGCGATGCGATAAAGGACTCCGTCGCTCCCTCCCGTAAAGTCCGGGTCATCCATGGCCTGTCCCACGACGGCCGTTTCTTTGGAGGCCCGGTACTTGTCGAACCCCCTGGGCAACAAGCGGTTGTCTTTGAGATAGTGGTGGGCGAAAAGTAGGCCGGTGGTCACCTCTCCTTCGACGGTGCCCAGGATCGCTTCGTAAATAGCCACCTGATCCGGCCGGGTGATCTCCTGATAGTGAGGCTCGAATCGTGATGGATCTGCATCGTTGTCGTTGCCCAGGATCTTGCCCTGCTCGTCCCACGCCCCCGAATCGAATACCACCTGTCCGTACTGGTTGCGAACCTGCAAACGAATCCAGACTCTGCGAGAAGGATAGGCTGTGGGCAATTTATGCCCGGCCAGATTTTCGACCCTCACCGTCACCTTCAGCTCCTTTCCGGCCAACTGGATCTCTTCCAAACACAACCGCGCACTCGCTTCTTGGAGGAACCGCTCCGTTCTCGTGGCTGCAACGGCGAATTCCTGCGGTGGTACCGGCACGGACAGTTCCAGAGCGAAGCGGCCCAGTAGCCGCTGCATGAAAAAGTTGCCGCCGACGAAAGTGTGGCGGGACAGTCCTTCTCTGGGTGGGCCCAGAACGCTGCTGATCGGCATGGGTTCTTGCACCAGCGGCATGTGGCAGGACTGGCAGCTGGCGCTGTCGCGAAACGCACTCTGAAGCCATTCCAGGTAAGGGACTTGCTCAGGGAATTCGCCGATCACTTGGCCTGTGCGGCTCAATGTTTGGGTGATCAGTGTGTGGCAAGTGGCGCATAGCTCTGAACGCCCAATGTGTTCGGACCGCGTAGGCTCGAATCCCCCTGTCGAGCTCCGCATTACCTTGGCTAAGCCCCGGTCGACTTCGAATGGCCCGTAGATCCGCCGATTGCGGTGGCCATTCGGACTGTCGATCACGAAGCCGCCAATGAAACTTTCTCGGCTACCGAGCTTCTGATCGGAGATCTGGTGGCACAGCGTGCACGATACCCCATCCATAGCCAGAGGCTCGCCTGCCTGGTGCGGTGATGCGGGTAACGCAGCGAATACCGGTGCGTGTTTGCCCGCTTGATGCGCCAGGTACCGAGCCATGGGCATATGGCAGATGGCGCACTCGTCTTCGATGAGCTGCTGGGCTTCTGGATGATCGGTCACTTCGCGGCGCACGCTAGCTTGCCAGTAGGGATCGCGGGCCGAGTTGGCCATCAGACTCGTTCGCCAGTCGATGCCGATGGATACGTCTTCTCCATTAGAACGGCTGAGGCGATTGTGGCAAGCCATGCACCGGTCGGAGGTGTGGAACAGCAGCGGGTTTGCAGCCACCAGGCTTGTATTTGCCCAGAGGAGGAAAAGGACTGCCCAGCCGCGAGTAAGCTGCTTAGCCGATACTGCTTGTGTGCCCCTAACATTGCAGGCTGTCCAGTGCCAGTCGCGCCGCATTACCAGCCCTCCCTCAAGCCCCCGTCGTACCAATCCCACAGCAAGTAAAAGACCAACTGGACGGAACGCCCTTCGCGGTGTGTAGCCGGAATCCGCACACCAAAGTTAGCGCGCACGTGTTGGCGGCGGCTCAGGGTCACATGCAGCTCGGGCAGTACGTCCCAGACCACGGGTTCCCCACGGACCAGTTCCCGCTCGGCCAGAAACTCCACCATGGGGGCCCACAGCCGTCCCCGCCCCTCACGCTCAACCAGCATCTTGCCCGTCGCTACCCGCCAGAAGGCTGCTCGCGCTGCTTTCGAAGAATCCATCGGCAGCTCTACACCTGCCTGGAGCTGCAGGAACGAATCCTTGGGCAGCAGTTGTCCGTAGGTCCCAAAAGTCTCAAATACGGTCACGCCTTTGCCCAGTCCGCGCGAGCGACTGCCGGTCGGGATCACGAATTCGCCGGTAAGGCTGGCGATGGCGCCATGGCTAAGGTTCGCAAAAAGAACACGCTTCCAGCCTGCGGCGATGTCTCCAATCCCACCGAACCATCCCCCGCTTCCAGACTCGCGGAACGTGTAGGGCAGGGTCAGCTCGAGTTGGTTCCGTGCGCCAATCCGGCGTTCGTAAGTGACTCGCTGAATCACCGAAGCGGTTCCTTCCCTAGGGAACACCGTGGTTAATACCACCTCATCTTCAGGAAATGCCTTCTCGGTCACCAGCGGGCGTGGAAGGTTTAACTCTCCTCGCGGCCAATCCGGCTCGCGACAGAAGCCGCGCAGGTAACGAACCACGTGCTCGATCTCCTCGCGCTTGAGGGTCTCACCGAACGCCGGCATGATTTCTGAAAATCCCCTGGCGGGGCCTCCGTCGTGGACGACGGCGATCCAGTCCTGATCGGCTTCTCGTTGTGCGAATCGGCAGTCAGTGAAATCTGGCAACGGGTTGTCGAAACCCACAAGTTCGCGGCTTGCCCCGCGCCCGTCCGGTCCATGACAGGTGGCACATGCGCGCTGGTAGATGGCCTCGCCCTCTGGCAGCTGCGGAGGGTTTTCCGCAGCGATCAGAGAAACACTGGCCAGGGCAGCTAGGGCAGCGTATATAGACCAGACTGGAGCCTGGAGCTTAGGAGTCGGCTTGCGGGGCGGGGAAGGGGAAATCGGATTTTCACGTCTCATAGACAAGAATCCACACCTTAACATAAGTCGCCGCCAGAACAAAAGCCATTGGCAAAAGGAAGGCACCTTCTGAACGGACCGCTGCTCGCGGGAAAGCGCCTTCCTCAACGTACTGATGCAGAGCAGTAGTGTGGAGCAACGAGCGCCCAGGCACGCAACACTCACCCAACATGAAACCCTCATTGGCCTTGTGAAGAATGGCTTGCCCGACGGAATTGGCCGCCGCCAGGCGTCCTGGCGGCCCGAAAAGTTCGGCTTCGACGCGGGCAGCCGGGGTTGTAGAATCGAACGAATTGAGTTCCTATGGGGTTTGCCAGCCAAAAAGGCTTCTTCGGGCCGCTCAGTAAACTTTTCAACGCTTTTTTGCCCGCGTTCTTTATGGTCGGCTATGTGATCGGGACCGGGAGCGTGACCACTATGGCTTCGGCTGGGGCGAGCTACGGGATGCAACTGCTGTGGACGCTAGTCCTCGCGTCGCTGTTCACGCATGTCATGGTCGTTGCCGTGAGCAAAATGACCATTGTTCACCGCCGCAGCATGCTGGCCCTGTTCCGAAGCGAATTTGGCGGCCTTTCGGCGCTTGGACTGATGGGCGGCATGATGATCACACAGATTGCCTCGATTATCGGGGTCATGGGCATCCTCAGTGACGTCGTCCGCGAATGGTCCACCAGCTGGATACCTGGCGGCGTCCATCCGCTAGGGTCCAGCTTGTGCTTCATGGGCATTCTGCTGGGAGTTTTCTGGACGGGACGTCATCAGACGTTCCTGCGAGCGGTGTCTTGGCTTGTCGGGTTGATGGGGCTGGCGTTCTTGTTGACTGCGGGCTTAGTGCCCCCAAGCTGGAAAGAGGTGCTTACAGGGTTCTGGCCGCGTATCCCTGCCACCGGTGAGCCGCATTTGCTGATCGCAGGGATGGTTGGGACGACTCTGGCTTCAGTGTGCTTGTTTTCACGCAGCATCGTGGTCCAAGAAGAAGGATGGACTGTGGAACAGCTGCCGACGGCCTATCGGGACTCCGCGGTCGCTGCCATCCTGTTGCTGATCATCAATGCCGCGATCATGGCAGCGGCGGCTGGGACACTCCACCGCGAGGGACTGGCCGTACGCCAAGCCATCGATATGGTGAGAACCCTGCACCCGCTGGCCGGGTCATTCGCTGCCACCGCCTTCCTGATCGGGATCGTCGCCGCGGGCTTGTCCTCGCTGTTTCCGAATTACATCCTGGGTGTGTGGCTGATCACGGATTTCTGGGGGCTCCGTCGGGATTTGACACGGACCGCCTTCCGCTTGCTGGTTTTCGCTACGGCTTGTTGCAGCCTGGTCGTACCGGTCTTTGGCGGCCGTCCTGTCCAGCTTATGATCGCCTCTCAAGCCATCAGTCCGTTGGTGATGCCTTGGATGACCTTATTGACATGGCTGGCCTTGCGCCGGGCGGAAGCTCGGGGCCAGTGTCGCAATTCGCGCTGGCTACACCTGGGAATGGCGTTGACGCTGCTGTTCACGACCTATATGCTCGTCGTGGCTGTTGTGGGCTTCCTGAATTCGGCTGGGCCAGCTTGAACCCTGGCCTCACTTGGCTTTCTTTCCGTCGCGGGAAAATTCCGTGGGGTTGAACTCAAACCGGTAACCTCCTACCTCTGCCCGTACGCGACACCATTTCACTGTGCGGGGAGGCGCTGGGTAGAACACCGCACCATCGGTCGATTCCCCGGGCCTTAGCACAGTTTGTACCAGTGCGATGGCCGAGGCGGCCGCTGCGGCCTTCAGGCGGGCTGAGGAGACATAGGCGAGAGCTGCTTGACGGCGACGCTCGTAGCCGTTGGTCGAACGGATGCGACCAAAACCGTAGAGGCCTGCTTCGTAGGTCGTGACAAGCTCAATGACATCCTTGCCGCTGGCATTGCGAATGAGTTCCGTAATCACTGCCAGCGCAGGAACGGCCTGCACCACCGCCCCGTCGTACTCAATGTAGAAATCTTCCGGCCGGACGACGCACAGCTCTGACGAACCGTTGGAAACCGCTACCTGGATCGCTGCAAAGCGCCGCACCTGTGAAGGTAGATGGGCGAACATCACGGTGATGCCACCGCGGGTCAGTGTCTGGTAGTGCAAACCGCCCGATTCGAACTCGATCACTTGGGCATTGGCAGGCACCAGCAAGAGAAGAAGGCCAGACGCAATCGACCCCCGCAGTTTCATCCAATTCCCATCATATCGGCCTCAACTGCGGTTTCCGTGCTCTGGACAGGATTGTGAATCACCCGACGAACAAACGCTCGAAGAACTCTCGTGTGCGCGCCTGAATCTGCGCCAGCTCGACGTCGATAGGCTGATCGTGTAGGTGCGGAGGGGTCCACCGGCTGACCAACTTGTCCAAGGCCTCAAGTTTGTACCGCGTACGGGGCAGGCGTCCCCCCGCTTGTCCGGAGTAAACCCTCAGTCCGTGATCCAAAGCGCGGTAGAACACTGCAGCGTCCCGCAAGAACTCGGCGTCGCTGCGTTCCAAGTGCCCCATCTTCTCGAGCACATCGATCCGCTCGAGCGTGTTCAGGACCTTGAAGAAAATCCCGGCGCTCTTCAAACGCAGGTAAGTCAGGGCGAAATCGATGTCGTAGTACCCACCTCGGCCGGCTTTGAGCGGATTCTCGGCACCCTGTTCTTTTTCCAGTCGCATGCGCATTTCCCACAGTTTCCGGCGGGAACGGCCGCTTTGGCCCCACCGTCGCCAGTCGACTTCCTGCAGCTCGTTGAGAAACTCTGTACCGTGATCGATGTTGCCTGCGACGGCACGCGACTTCATGTAGGCGATGCCTTCCCAAGCCTCTGCCTGTTGCGCAAAGTACTGCTTGAAGGCCGATTCTGTTTGCACGAGCTGTCCTTCACGGCCGTTGGGCCGCAGCCGGGTGTCGACCGCGAACAACGTGCCCTCACCGGTGTAAGCCGACACCTGATGGATCAGGCGTTCCGCCACTCGGGTCCAGAACGGAAGTGCCTTCGCATCCCGGTCCGGCAGCACGAACACCAGATCGGCATCCGAGGCTACATCGAACTCCAGCATGCCCAGCCGGCCCAAGGCGACGACCACCAGCTGGTCCGTGGGTTCGTATCCAGGGATCGCAGGGGGCGAGTGCTCCAGAACATAACGCACGGCCATCGGGTAGACTGCTTGGAGCACCGCGTCGACCAGCTCCGAGGTTTGTCGGAGAGTAGTGAAAATGGGCGCCGCCAAGCAAATACTCTCTGCCTGAATGCGCAGCATGTACCGCCGAAACAGGCGGCGCACTTGAGTCATGTCTTCGCAGTTTTTCATGGCCTGTGCGAAGTCCGGTAACGATCCGGGGGCCTCGCACATGGCCTTGAGTTCTTCCACCCAAGAGGGATAGCGTGCCAGTTCCTGCCCGAAGTACAGGCTCTGCTCGAACAAGTCGATGACGTGAGCGGCTAGGGTGCTGTTCTGATCCAGCCAGGCAAGGGCCTCCGGATGCTGGAACAGCTGCTCGATGAACTGCTCGAAGGCAGTGAAGTTTCTCCGCACAGGGTGCCTGGCCGCCACCGCGGCAAAGTTCGGCGCCCGTTGGTCGAGGAAACGGATCACGTTCGAGGTCGCTCGTGGATCCCACTGATCAATCCCGCCATTGCCCAATCCGGCCGGTGCGACCACGGGGGTAGCAGGAGCTGAATAGTACATCGGCTGTTGCGAGTGGATGACCCGTTCGTAAAGCTGCTGAACGTTTTCCAAGTGAGCGGTCAGCAACGACATCAGTGTTTCCCGGGTCGGTTCGCCGGCTCCCGGGGGGAGGGGCATCAACCGGGCCAGGACCTCCAGCCGTTCTGGGTCTTGAGGAAGCACATGGGTCTGTCGGTCGTCCACCAGCTGCAGGCGATGTTCCAGATGGCGCAGGAACTCATACGCGCTAGCGAGCTTGGAGTATTCCGCATCCGAAAGAAAGTTTTTGTCACGCAGGCGGCGCAGGGCCAGTAACGTTCCACGGTGCTGGATCCACATGTCCCGGGCACCGTGCAGTCGTTGCAGGCACTGAACCAGAAACTCGATATCCCGGATGCCACCCGCGGCCAGCTTAACGTTCAAGCCTTTTTGCGGTCCGAACCGAGCTGCGAGCTTTTCGTGGATGCGGGCTCGCGTTTCGGAGACTGACTCCACAGCGGAGAAGTCCAGTGTGGACGAATAGATCAGCGGCTGGACGAACTCCAGCAATTGCTCTCCCGGTTCGGGTTCACCCGCGGCGACCCGGGCCTTGATCAGCATTTGGAGTTCCCAATCTCTGGCACGCTCTGCGTAATAACGCTGGGCGGCTTCCACGCTGACGCATAACTCCCCCAAACGACCTTCCGGCCGCAGGCGCAGGTCCACTCGGTAGCATTTGCCACTTTCGGTGTACGTCGAAAGTAAATCTGTGAGCTGGTTCGCCAGGCGGGTGAAGAACTCACGGTTAGTAATCGGTTCCGGCCCTTCGGTCTCGCCAGGGGCGGAATACACGAACATGAGGTCGATGTCGGAGCTATAGTTGAGCTCCAGCCCTCCCAGCTTGCCGAGCGCGATGATGGAAAAGCCGCAGGGGCACCAAGCGCCCGAGGCGTCGCGAAATCGCGGTATCCCAAAGCGCTTACTCAGCTCCTGCCGGATCCGGCGATAGGAGATATCCAAAATGGCATCCGCCACCCAGGACAATTCCTCCACCGTTTCGGCCAGTGACGCATAGCCGAGCAGGTCGCGTAGGGCTATACGTAGGATCTGGCGTCGGCGAAAGCGCGCCAGCGCCACAGCCGGAGGAACCCCAGGCCCGTAAGGCTCCAAAGCCTCCTCTAAATCTTCCCGAATCTCTCTGGGACGACGAGACCGGTGAAGTTCCTCATCTTGAGCTAGCTCGTCAATCCACTCTGGGTGACGCAGGATCTCTTCGGACAGGAAACGGCTCGCAGCGGTCAGGGTAGCTATCCACCAGCCGATTCTGGGCGAGGCGAGCCAGCGCCGGCAAGTCTCCGGGTGAGCTTCGGCGAGCCTAACAAGAAACTGCAAAAGAGCATCCGCGTCGACGGCGCCAGCGAGCAGGGTGCGCACCCGCTCTATTTCTGCTCCCCCCAAAACCTCCTGCAACCGTGACCAGGCTATCCGCGTGCGTTCCGGCTCACGGAGGCGAATCCCGAGCTCCGAATTGCTCATTGGCTCGTACGTGCTGCCCTGCCGCGATTATGCCATAGCTGCAGGCCGCTTCCAGATGAAGCCTGGTCAGCCGGGCCGGCTCGAAACCTCCAGGCCGGCCCGTGCCCGGGGAGTGCAAAGGTGCGGTTCACGGCGCCCTTCAAATGTCGTAATACAAGGCGAATTCGTAGGGATGTGGGCGCAACCGCACCGCTTCTGCTTCGTTCTTCCGCTTGTAGTTGATGTAGGTTTCTAGCAGTTCTTCGGTGAACACGTCGCCCTTGAGCAGGAAGTCGTGGTCCTCTTCCAAACAGTCCAAAGCCTCATCCAGAGAGGCTGGCATGGCCGGGACACCCCGCAGCTCCTCCGGGGACAGATCGTAAATGTCCTTATCCAAGGGCGGCCCTGGATCGATGCGGTTCAGCACGCCGTCTAGCCCCGCCATCAACATCGCAGCGAATGCCAAGTAAGGGTTGCAGGACGGATCGGGTGGACGGAATTCGATGCGCTTGGCCTTGGGACTAGCTGAGTACATGGGGATGCGAATAGCCGCCGAGCGGTTCCGCCGCGAGTAAGCCAGGTTCACGGGCGCCTCAAAGCCTGGCACCAGGCGTTTGTAACTGTTCGTGGTGGGGGCGATGATCGCCGACAGCGCCCGGGCGTGCTTGAGCAACCCTCCGATATACCACATGGCGATTTGGCTCAACCCAGCGTAGCCATCCCCGGCAAAGAGCGGTTGGCCGTTCTTCCAAAGGCTCTGGTGCGTGTGCATCCCACTGCCGTTATCGCCGAAGATCGGCTTGGGCATGAACGTGACCGTCTTACCCGCCCGGTAAGCCACGTTCCGGACGATGTATTTGTACAGCATCAGATTGTCTGCGGCACGCAGAAGCGGGGCGTAACGCAAGTCGATTTCCGCTTGACCTCCGGTGGCCACTTCATGGTGATGGCATTCCACCTCGAGGCCACACTGTTGCATCACCCGCACCATCTGGCTCCGCAGGTCCTGATAGTGGTCGGTTGGGGGCACCGGGAAGTAACCTTCCTTGTAACGCGGCCGGTAGCCCAAGTTGTTCTCACGACGCCCAGAGTTCCACCGCCCTTCTTCCGCGTCGATGTAGTAATAGCCGCAATGCTCGCGTTGGTCGAAGCTAATGTTGTCGAAAATGAAGAACTCGGCCTCCGGGCCGAAGTACGCCGTGTCGGCCACACCAGTGTTGATCAGGTACATTTCGGCCTTTCGTGCGATCCAACGCGGGTCCCGTTCGTAGTGCTGCCGGGTGATCGGATCGATGATGTCGCAGTACATAACGATGGTCGGCGTCTCGCTGAACGGGTCCATAAAGGCTGTTGCGGGATCGGGCACGAGCAGCATGTCGCTCTCGTGGATCGCTGCCCAACCCCGGATGCTCGAACCGTCGAACCCGAACCCCTCTTCAAAAGACTCTTCAGTCAACTCGGAAATCGGGTAGGACACATGGTGCATGATTCCCGGAATGTCCGTGAACCGCAAGTCGACTAATTGTGCGTTGTTTTTTCGCGCAAATTCCAAAACCTGCTTGGCGTCCATTCAATCACCTCTTATGGATTCGAAATCTAGACGCGACTCCGGTTCACCGGCCTGCACCAGTTCTGTGGAACACTGGTCAGGATGAGGAACCGACGGTGCGCGTCTCAAGTCATCAGGTTATCTGGACGAACGTCGGTTGTCCAATAGAAATTCCTTATGAGCCAGATCAGCTTTAGTTGGGAGCCGCAACGACGCATCTTCACCGTAAGCGAGCTCACGCGCTTAGTCGGTGAGTTGCTGACGCGGGAGTTCAATGACATCTGGGTGGCGGGAGAGATCTCCAATACTCGCCGCTCCATCCAAGGGCACTGGTATTTCAGCCTGAAGGATAAGGACCCGGACAGCGGCCTGGAAGCTCGGATCGATTGCGTTTGTTTCAGGACCACAGCGCTCTACCTACGGTTCGAGCCGCAGGATGGCATAGCTGTCTTGGCGCGCGGCCGCCTGGACGTCTACCCGCCCCGGGGTTCGTATCAGCTCGTGGTCGAGGCGCTTGAGCCCCGCGGCTACGGCGCGCTCCAGCTGGCATTTGAGCAGCTCAAAAAGAAGCTCGCCGCCGAAGGACTGTTCGACCCGGCGCGCAAGCGCCCGTTGCCAGCCTTCCCGTGGCGGATTGGAATCGTGACTTCGCCCACCGGAGCGGCGATCCGAGACATGATTCACATTCTCTGCCGCCGCTTCCCCGGCCTACACATCCGGTTGTTCCCAGCTCAAGTGCAAGGCGAAGGATCTGTGGACGATGTCGTCCGCGGCATCGAGTACTTTGCCCGGACGCGCTGGCCGGACGTGATCATCGTGGGCCGGGGCGGGGGATCCATCGAAGACCTGTGGACTTTCAACGAGGAGCGTGTCGCCCGAGCGATTGCCGCCTGCCCGATCCCCGTAGTTTCGGCAGTGGGGCACGAGACCGATTTCACCATAGCCGACTTTGTGGCAGATCTACGAGCTCCTACGCCCTCAGCTGCCGCCGAGCTAGTGGTCAAAGAGCGGGCGGCCGTCCTCAATCAGGTCGACACGTATCGGGGACGCCTCCACCGGGCCATCCGGCTGAGTATTAGCTTGGCGAACCAACGTTGGCATCGCCAGGGCATAGACCGTGCGGCCCAGGCCATCCACAGGATCCTACAACGGGCAGGTCAGCGCCTCGACGACCTTGACCTTCAGTTACGGGAGCGGGCCCGTGCCATCCTGACCCAGGCTCGGAACCGCCACAGGCTTCTGGAGGCGCGTCTCCGTGAGGTCGATTTGCGGGTCCGACTGGCACGGATCGATCAGCGAGTTCAAGCTTGTCAGCAGCGCATGATCGAGCGTGTGCGCTCGATCCTGGCCGCCCGCCGGCGTCGACAAGACGTTCTGGCGAGCCAGCTCGCCCAGCTGAGTCCGTTACGGGTGCTGGAACGCGGCTACGCTATCCTGCAACAGCCTTCGGGCCAGGTGGTGCGCCAGGCTAGCGAGGTCCAGCCGGGTGACCAACTGAACGTCCGCTTATGGCGAGGCAGGCTCCGGGTCGAAGTGCACGAAACGCAGCTCGGGACTGAATGATCGAGCTTGCGCCGATCGTATTGAGTCGCTATGATCGGACCGTGAACAGGGTCTATGCTTTGATCGAGCGCATCGGGAATCTCCTGCGCGCTCTGGAACGGCGGGCAGCGGTCGAAGCTGGGCTCCAGCCAGTCCACGTAGCGATGCTGGGCTATCTGGCGGAGGCCAACCGCTACAGCGATCACCCAGTGGCGGTTGCGGAGTTCCTGGGCTTGACCAAAGGAACGGTTTCTCAATCGTTAATCCGACTGGAACAACTAGGCTACCTGGAGAAAGTTC
>JAUQPO010000072.1 GCA_030550335.1 Acidobacteriota bacterium | reverse complement strand
CCGGACGGCTCGGGCTTGACTGCTCTGGCCGAAGCCAGTTGGCGCGGCCAGGTGGAGGCCGTTCGATTCCTGTTGCGGCACGGGGCGAACCCTAACGCGCGGGACCACAACGGCGCAACTCCTCTTCACCACGCCTCCGCCAAAGGGCACCTGGATGTAGTCTCGGCCCTGCTGGAGGCGGGGGCGGACGTGGGACTAGCCGACTTGGCTGGCGAAACCCCGTTGGACAAGGCTTTGCGCTTCCACCACCGACCTATCGTCGAGCGCTTACTTCAAGCTGGTGCAGGTTCTGGCAACCGGGTCGAATCAGCCCGCGAAGCCATTTTGCGGGGTCGTGCCGACCTGGTGGAGCTGCTTCTCGATCATGGCCTGGATCCAAACGCCAGGACCAAGAATGGCTCGACGCTGTTACATGAGGCCGCATTGAAGGGGCAGCTGGAGATCGTCCGCCTGTTACTCCGACGCGGGGCCCGCGTAGACCTGCGAAATGACTTCGGTGCCACTGCGTTGCACGACGCCGCCCTCGCAGGCCAGGCTAGCGTCGTGGCTGAGCTTTTAGATCACGGGGCGGACATCAATATGCCAGAGCAGGAAACTGGGGCGACGCCATTGTACTTGGCTGCTTCTTGGGGGCGCTTGCAGGTGGTGCATCTGCTCTTGCGTCGTGGCGCCGATCCGTCGCGGCCTAACGCACGTGGAACGACGCCCTTGAAGGCCGCTCTGGAGAATGGGCATAACGCCGTAGCAGAGATCCTGCGCCGCTGGGGCGCTAAAGAGTGAGACACAGGAACTCGATAAAGGGGTGGTGAAGCGGCCACATAGTCTGGCGGCATTCGCCGATGCAGGCCCCGCTATCGGACCCACTCTCCGGCGACGGTTGGCCGAATGGGCGCGGCAAGTGCACGCCCGGGCCAAACGTTTGGATCGGGAGTTCAATCGCTGGCTGACAGCGCGCGGGTTTGATCGACGCCAGCGCAAGGCCTTGCGCGCATTGACCCCTGGTGCAGCGGCAGAGTTACTGGTTGCGGGCCGCCCCCTGCGGGAATTCCTAGAGCAAGTCGAGTATAGCGGTCGCCGACTGGCCAAGCTCAATATCCCGCCGAGTACCATTCAACGCGCGTTGTCCGCCTACAAGCGCATGCTGGACCAGTGGGTCCCGAGCAGTGTGGTTGCACGGAGACGATGTGATCCGGCAGCAGCTGACCAGCTTTACTGGTCTATCCTACTGGCAATTAACCGGGCTTATTACCAGGTACGGGAGCGCGAAGCCGCCGCTTTTTACAAACTGTTTCGCGGTCAGTTGGCGGCCTCAAACCTAGAGGAACTGCTGGCCTCTTCGGTGGCGACCCTCGCTGAATTCTGTGGGGCAGCCGAGGCACACTGTTATCTGGTCAACCGCGAGGGGCAAGCGTTGGAGCTTCGCGCGAGCGTGGCTGCCGACGGCACACGATTCAAGCCCCGGTCAGACCCGGGGCCGCCTGTCTCCTTTTCCCGGCGCTTAGCGCGAATCCTCAGCCGGCCACGTTCGGAGCCTTTGAACCGAACTGCCGGGGCATTTCTCGATCCGAGCTGGCACGAGCGTTTTAGCTGGGGCTGGTCGATCCCTTTGCGGGAAGAAGGGCGATTGCTGGGCGTGTTCCAGTTTGCTTTTGCCCAACGCTACGATTGGCTGCCGCGGGAACGAGCTTTACTGGAAGCAGCTGCGGAGCGCTGCACGGGAGCCATCGACAAGGCACGGTTGGTGGAAGACTTGGCTGCACGGGAGGAGCAGGTGCGGGCATTGGCGGAGCACTTGATCCATGTGGAAGAAATCGAGCGACAGCGCATTAGCCGGGAGTTGCATGACGAGGCGGGTCAGTCGCTGCTCTACTTGCGGCTGCAGCTGGAGATGCTGGAGAAATCTCTGGGGGGCTCGGATCTAGCCCTCAAGCAAAAGCTGGCCGAGCTGCGGGAGATTTGCGAGCGGACGATTCTGGAGACGCGGCGGCTGATCGCTGCATTGAGCCCGGCTGTGCTGGAACAACTGGGCCTGGCGGCAGCGATCAAGCAGTTAGTGCGGCGGTTTCGACAGGCCTACCCGTGTCAGGTGCATCTGCGACTAGGCTCGTTGGCTGGCTTACCCAAGCCGATGGAGACGGTCGTCTACCGGCTGCTCCAGGAGTGCTGCAACAACATCGCCAAGCATTCGAAGGCCCGCAACGTAAACATCCGCTTGGAGCTGTCCGATGAAATATTGCGAGTGGAAGTAGAGGACGACGGTATCGGATTCTGCGTCCCGGAAGCTTTGAGCCGGACAGAATCATTTGGGCTCAGGGGCATGCGGGAGCGGGTGGCGTTACTGGGTGGCGTGTTGCAGATCCAGAGTCCCCGCCCGAGTGCACGCGGTGGGTGCAGCGGTGGTGGGGCGGGTTGCCGAATCGTCGCCGAGCTGCCCGTTCCGCGGCAGAACGGCCTCGTCCGTGAGGACCAGCTCACGCATAGAGCGTAGGGGAAACCGATGACCAAGATCCGGGTGTTGCTAGCCGACGACCATACGTTGTTCCGGCAGGGTATCAAGACGCTGATTGCGGCGGAGCCCGATATGGAGGTGGTCGGGGAAGCCTCGAATGGAAGCGAGGCAATCGCGCGTGCCCTGGAAACTCGTCCCGACATCGTGCTGATGGATATCGGGATGCCCGGCCTGAGTTGTTTTGAGGCCACCCGCCAAATCAAGAAGGCCCGCCCGGAGACCAAAGTGATCTTCCTGACCATGTACGACGACGAGGATTACCTCATCCAGGGCATGGAGGTCGGAGCCAGCGGCTACATTTTGAAGGACAGTCCGGCGCAGCAGCTGATCGCGGCGATGCGGGATGTCTACCGCGGCGGAAGCTATTTGAGCCCGCGGATGCTTTCCCAGCTGGTGGACGACTTCCGGAGCCGGATCCGCTCCACTCAGCGAGTTCCGCGGTCGGAAACCCTCACGGCCCGGGAGCGTGAGGTCTTGAAGCTGCTGGCGGAAGGCAACTCGGTCAAAGAGATTGCCAACTATCTCAACTTGAGCGTCAAGACAGTAGAGGCGCACAAGTTCAACTTAATGCGCAAGCTGGACATCCACAACAAAGCGCAACTGGTCCAGTACGCTATCCAGAAAAAGATCATCAAGTTGCCCGAACTGAACTAGGCGCGTCCTGGTGGCTGCCTGTCCACAGCAGCTAGAATTGGATGCATGACGCGCCGCAGATTTCTAACCGCCGCCGCTTACGGGGCATCGTTGGCTAGCCGGCTAGCGGGCAGCCAGCGGCTACCCATCCGCAAAGGAATCCTCCTCGGAATGCTTCCTAAAGATCTCTCGTACGAGGAGCGCTTCCGGCTGGCCAAAGAGGTCGGCTTCGAGCAAATGGAGTGCCCCACCATCAAAGACCCTGCCGAGGCCGAAGCCATCCGGGAGGCTTCCCTCAAGACGGGCGTCCCCATCCACTCGGTCATGAATAGCGACCACTGGAAGTTCCCGCTGTCATCGCCCGATCCCTCCGTGGTGGAACAGAGTCTGGAGTGCATGCGGATCAGCTTGCAAAACGCCAAACTTTGGGGAGCCGATGCCGTGTTGCTGGTCCCAGCTGTGGTCAACGAGCAGATCCGGTATGCCGAGGCCTGGGAGCGCTCCCAGAAGCACATCCGGACGCTATTGCCGCTGGCCGAAAAACTCCAGGTCGTGATCGCCGTCGAGAACGTGTGGAACCGGTTCTTGCTCAGCCCATTGGAGTTCGCCCGCTACGTCGACGAGTTCAATAGCCCCTGGCTCAAAGCGTATTTCGACGTGGGCAACGTGGTTCTTTTCGGCTATCCTCAGGACTGGATCCGGACACTAGGGCGCAGGATTGTGAAAATCCACCTGAAGGACTTCCGGTTCCGCCGTGCTCCGGGTGGGGGCCGGTTGGCCGAATTCGTGCCGTTACGCGAGGGCGACATCGACTGGAAGGAAGTTCACCGGGCACTGGCCGAGGTCGGATACCGTGGGACGGCTACTGTAGAAGTCGAAGGGGGTGGGCGCGAGGTTCTGGCTGAGATCAGCCGACGGGTAGATCTGATCCTGGAAGGGGCTTGAACGTAGCAAGCATCTGACCCCCGGGCTGGCAAGAACTGCGATGAAGCGTTTTTGGATTGGATTCCTAGCAGGCTTACTATTGCCGGTGGTCCTGCTGACCATCGTGCTGGCAATGTTTCAGCTAGGGCTTTACTGGCGAGCCCGCGTTCCCGATCAAGCGACCCTGGTGGTGGAGCTGTCTGGGGAGTTCCCCGAGTTGCCAGGCCCTGTGCTTCCGTTCCCTTTGGACGACGCCGCGCGACGGGCTACGCTTCGGAACTTCTGGGAACTGTTTGACCGAGCGGCGAAGGACCCCCGCGTGCGTGCGGTGTTGTTAGAGATCGGCTCACTGGATGTGGGCTGGGGCCGGCTCCAGGAGCTCGCCTGGGGAATCGACAAGCTGCGCCGCGCCAATAAGTCGGTGGTCGCGTACTTGCGCGTACCGGGCGCCCGGCAATATTACCTGGCTTGCGGGGCTGGTCAGGTCTACATGAGTCCGGAAAGCTGGCTGGACCTCAAGGGACTCCGGGCGGAGCTGGTTTATTTGGCAGACGGTTTGCGCAAGCTGGGTGTTCAAGTGGAGCTCGAGCGCGCGGGCCGGTACAAGGACGCGGGCGACATGTTCACTCGGAACACGATCAGCCCAGAAACGCGCGAGACAATGGACGCCATCCTGGACGAGCTTTACGGCGATCTCGTACGCCGCATCGCTAAGGGACGCGGCATGCCTGAGGACAAGGTTCGGCAGCTGCTGGATCAGGGACCGTTCCTGGCGCAGCAGGCGGCGCGAGAAAGGCTCGTAGACGGCCTGCTGTATCCCGACCAGGTGGAGGATCGCTTGCGTCAGCAACTGGGCCAGGAGCGTTTGCGGAAGGTTTTCAGCGGAGACTACCTCCGAGCCACGGCTAAGAGGCCCAGGCGGCCCCATCGCGTTGCCTTCCTCGTGGCTCAGGGTACGATCTTACCGGGCGAGGAAGATGATTGGACGGGCCACCGATTGCTGTTCTCCGATACTTTCCGCCGCTGGGTGGACGAGATTCGCGACGATCAGAAGATCGAGGCAGTGCTGTTGCGCATCGATTCTCCCGGCGGGGACGCAGTGGCCTCGGACGAAATTCTCCGGGCGCTCAAGCAGCTTCGAGCCCGCAAGCCGTTAGTCATTTCCATGTCCGACACAGCGGCCTCTGGCGGTTATTACATCGCTATGACCGGCGATCCCATCGTGGCGTATCCAGGCACCGTCACAGGCTCAATCGGGGTCCTTTACGGTAAGTTGACCCTTCGTGGGCTGTACGAAAAGTTGGGCATGCGGAAGGTGATCCTTAAGCGGGGCCAGTTCGCGGATATCGATTCGGATTACGAGCCACTCTCAGAGAAGGCGCGGGAGAAACTGCGCGAGGGCGTAAACCGTAGCTACCAGGCGTTTTTGGAGAAGGTGGCCGAAGGGCGTAAAACCAAAATCGAGCAAGTGCGGCAGTACGCGGAAGGTCGTGTGTGGCTGGGATCGCAAGCTGCGCGGCACCGATTGGTAGATGTTGTGGGTGGAATTGATGCGGCTTTGGCCAAGGTTCGGGAGCTGGCCCGTATCCCGCCCGATGAGCCGATCGTACTGATTCCTTACCCACCGCGCCGGCCACTGTTGGACATTCTCGAGAACATCCTGGCGAGCCAATGGAGTTGGCTGCGTTGGGGATTGAAAGGTGAGTCACTAGGTTCCTTGCTCGGCGCGCTCCGGCCGGGACCGTGGGCTTTAATGCCGTGGTCGATCGAATTCCACTGAAGGGCCGGCAGACCGCGCCATGCGACCGGTGCGACAAAGCTCCAGGAAGCTCAATCGGTGAAGGCGGCGCTTGAGTTGATTCCCGCAGCCTGCAGAGCGTGCGCCATTTTCTCCAGGGCGGATTTGTGGATCTGGGAGACCCGGCTCTCGTTGATTCCGAGAAGGTTGCCGATCTGTTTCATGGTCATTTCTTGGCCGTAGTACAGCACGACGACCATGCGGTAACGCTCCGGCAACACCTTCATAGCCTGAGCCAGTGCCGCACGGAGTTGTTGCCGCGCACAGATGTAGTCAGGATGCGTATCGGGCTTGGAGGGGAAGTCCGGTGGCGGCAACTCTTCTCCATCGGCTCCTGGGGTGCTGCGGGTCGAGGCAGAGATCAAGCCGACGTTGCGCAGGTCGATCATAATCTGTCGCCATCGCCGCTCTTCTAGTCCCAGCTTCTCTGCCAATTCCTGGTCCGTGGGCGTGCGTTGCAGTTCAGCGGTTAGCGCCCGTGTAGCCTCTTCTACCTGCTTATGGCGGCGCCGCAAATCTCGGGAAGCCCAGTCCATTTGGCGGAGGCTGTCGAGAATCGCTCCTTTAATGCGGTGCTTGGCGTAACTGGAGAATGCCACTTTCTTTGACGGGTCGTATTTTTCGACCGCGTCGAACAACCCGAGGATGCCGGCATGCACTAGATCATCAAGATCCACATGCACAGGCAAGCTTTCGTGCACTCGCACCGCTATGGCTCGCACGAGCGGCAGATTTTCCAGCACGATACGATCACGGTCCGCTAGGTTCATTCGAGCTGGCGCTTGCTGGTTTTTGTTCGGCATGGTAGCTCTAACCCGTTCCGTAAACTGAGATGGCTTCCGGCAACGCCGGCGCTATGGACCTGTGCAACCGCTTGGCCAAGCCACTGCTGCAATGGGGTGCTGCGGTGTCCCCAGCGGCACAAGTCCAGCTGATGCTGAGGGTTCCGGTTCAGCTGGGTGTCGTCGCCTGGGCCGATGGCTGAGGCTGCTCGGGTCATGGGTCAAAGCGATCGATGCCATTCTTGAACGTTCAGCCGGGCTGGACACGTACCGCATCGAGACACCCGTGCCGAGATGAAACACTCACTTGCGAGCAGGTGACTTGCCTGTTCCCGTTGTACGGCAGGCTTTCGGAGAGGGTCACTCGGAGAGGCGACTTTGCTCGGGGAGAAATTCCTCTAAGGCCTAGGAGCAGAAAAGACTGAGGTCACCCTAGGTGGTCCTTCCAATATGCCACCCAGGTCTTGGCCACAAGTATCCCCAGAAAGACCATCACAAACGTCAGAAATGGTCCCTGAAGCAGAGCGAGCGCAGCGGCGGCCAGCACCCCATAGCCTGCCATCGCTCCCCACAAACGTTGCCGGCTCATGGTTGTTTTCATTTTGTGCCACAGGCCGCTGTGGCCGCCTGGTGGAATTCAGTGCCTGTGTAGCTGTTGGAACTAGCTGTGACGCCACCAACTCCCGGCCGGCCGAGCAAGCTATACTCATACCGAAATCCACAACCGGGTACGACCATGCGTAAGCCCATCGCCGCTGCGGCATTAGCTGCCCTTGCTCTAATGTACGGACTGGCGCAACGGCGCCCCGAACTCAATGACGGCTACCACCACGGCGATCCACCCTTTTTGCTCGAGGATGGCTGGCGGCCCCTGTTGAATGGCCGTGACCTGTCGGGCTGGCACCCAGACGGCAACCGACCGAGCGAATGGTACACGACGCGTGGCGTGCGGTGGGAACCGTATTTGTCTCCCACCTTGCTACACGGCATCCCAGAGCCAGGTGATCGCATTGTGAACGGGCCAACCGGCCGGACCGCCAATCTGGTTACCGACGAGAAGTTCGGCGACATAGAGCTGTACTTGGAGTTTATGCTGGCCAAAGGGTCGAATTCCGGCGTCTATCTGCACGGCTTGTACGAGGTCCAGATCTTCGACAGCTGGGGTTCAATGGAGAGACCCACGACCTCGGATTGCGGTGCCATTTACCATCGTTGGATCGACGGCAAGGGCGTCGGGGGTTCACCTCCCCGCGTGAATGCGTCTCGGCCGCCTGGCCACTGGCAGTCCTACCACATTTGGTTTCGTGCACCTCGGTTCGATGCGAGTGGTCGGAAGATCGAAAACGCCCGATTCATTCGCGTGCTGCACAACGGCGTCTGTGTCCAAGAGAATGTCGAAGTGGACGGTCCAACGCGTGCGCATATGAATATCCCCGAAGCTCCAGAGAACCCGATCATGCTACAAGGGGACCACGGGCCCGTGGCCTTTCGGTACATTTACGTCCGGCCGCTGCGGCCGATCGTCAAACGCTGAGTTTAACGTTGTCGGCGGAATCAGTGCCGTCCCTTTACACTGGTTCACCATCCCGGTGAACCCTGAAGCTGGCCGCTTGAGTAGGTTTCTTGTAGCGCTCCACCGTAGGGCCGTGTGGGCCGCGCGCTGTGCGCTCCAGCAACTGCTTGATCTCGGCAGTACTCATCTGCTTCAGCGTCTTCAGCACAGCTATGTTCTCTTCAAGCTGAGTCACCGTCTCCACACCCGAGACGAGCGTGTCAATAGGCTGGCTCCAGGCGAAGCGCAGGCATTCTTGGATCGTGGCGACGCCCTGACGCGTGATGCTACCCATGGCGTTCGACTTCATGCCGATGACCCCTAAGCCCTTCGCCTTGGCTTTAGGCAGCACCTGCTCGATGAAACTCAGGTAGTGCGGGTCGACTAGATTCACCGGATGCTGGACCGTTTCCCACCCGTCGAAAGCTTCCAGCAGCCGCTGGTGGACCGATGGGTCGTGATGGCCTGTGAAACCGATATGGCGGACTTTGCCTTGCTCTTTGGCCTTCACGAAGGCTTCCAGAGCCCCGTTGGGCCCCAGGATGCGGTCTACTTCTTCGTGCGTACTCACCTCATGGCACTGCCAAAGGTCTAAATAGTCGGTGCGCATGCGCTTGAGTGTTTCCTCCAACTGCCGCATGGCGCCGTCGCGGTCTCGCTGTTCGGCCTTGGACATCAACAGGACCTTCTGGCGCAAGCCCCCAGCCAGAGCCTTACCATAAACCTCGTCGCTGCGCCCGTTGTTGTACTTGTGCGCGCTGTCGAAGAAGTTCACTCCGAGATCGATCGCACGGTGGACGATCCGTATGGCTTCTTCCTCACCGTTTCTCAGGAAGTGATATCCGCCAAGCGTGAAGCGGGAAACTTTCAATCCTGTCTTGCCTAAAGTCGCCATCGGCATGGGTTCAGCGGCCAGGATCCGCCTGATGTCCGCCGCAAGCCAAGGTGCAATTTGCAGAAACGTTCGCCGTTGCATGGGTTCCCTCCTTCGCCCCTATCCGGATGGGGACGGGCTGCTGCTTGTCCCAGCCAGGACCCGCGCCCGAATCACTCCATCGAGACGAGGGAAATATCTGTCGAGGTAGCGGTTACCTTCTAATTCGATGCGCACTGGATCCGGCCCGTTCCCCAATGGAGCCATCTCACCGTAGCCACTCCATAACCGGTCCACCACCTCCATCCCCTGGACGACCTGGCCAAACGGCGCGAACCCCTGCTCGTCCAACCGAGGATTGTCCCGGAGATTGATGAACACCTGCGTAGCACGCGTATTCGGACCGCGCTGGGCAAAGCTGACAAAACCCCGGCGGTTGCTCACACACACCGGATCGTCCGGGATTGTCGTCGAGCCCCATAGGCGCTGGACCTGCGGATCTCCGTGGATACCGAACTGCACGACAAAATTGCGGACGACCCTAAAGAACTTGACGCCGTCATAAAAACCCAGCGACACCAAGTCGTAAAAATGCTGTGCGCCGCGGGGTGCCCATGCCTTGTGCACCTCGACGACGAACTCACCTTTGGTGGTGGTGAACTGGACGCGGAACACGTCCGGTGCCACACTGGGCTGAGCAGGTTTGGTCTGCCGGCTGCGCTCCGACGGTTGTCTAGAACAAGCTGCGGTCAGAAGCCCGGCCATCAATACTCCAAGGATTCGCTGGCACACCTCGCCCATTATCCTGCATGGCTGGCAGTTCCACAACAGGTGAGCCGCTTGGCGAAAGCTCGTCGCCGGGTTGACTTCAGCGAACCGCACGGGTCGTTGCGGCACTCGTTCCCAGCAGAAACCGCTAGCGCGGGCCGAATGGCTCGTCTCGAAGCCGGCTAGGAATGTAGCAACGACGCGGGGAAGCCTTTTAGGAAACCACCCGCGCGAATGCGAACAGTGTGGACCGGAAGCAGCGCGGTGCCCAGCGCTGATGCCAGACACCCAATCGGTAGGCCAAGCGCGAGAAGTTCAGATATGTGGGTTCGGCCTCGTATCCATAGACAACGCCATCGAAGCCGTGCTCGTTAAGCATTCGTCGCAACCGCCATACCGTGTTGCAAGCGTAGATGGTCGGATAGGAGTGCTCGCGCGTGGGCTGCGCCAGGCGGAGTAGCCGCTCACGCCAGCGATCAGGAATGAGACGGGCCGCTAGCGCTACATAGCTCAATGCGTTGGAAGTGCGGATCGCCAGGTGCCCACCACGGCGAAGTACCCGCCGGGCCTCGCCGAAAAACCACTTCGGTTGTGCTAAGTGTTCGAGGACGTTGTCACAGAGAATTAAGTCCACCGAACTTGCTTCGAGTGGCCATGGCCGGCCGTCTTGGACGAGCCTGAAATCGTCGATCGATGGGTTTTGGCCCGCGGCAGGGTCCACATCTAGGCCGATGACTCTCGAGACGCTCCCCCGGAGCCACCGCAGCTGACGCTTGATGGGCAAGAGCGTTCGTACCCAATCGCCCGGCCCGCAGCCGAAATCCACCACCACAGAGTCGGGGTGGCACAGGGCGCGTACACGCGTGTAAAAGGCGATAGTGCCGTCAATATCGGTGAAACCGCCGAACGCACTTTCCGGATAGAACGCCTCGAGCAGTCCCGCCATTCCAGGATTTCTATCGGCAGCGCGAGCTTGGGCGCTTGAGATCGCCCGGTGATCACCGGCAAGGCTCCCTCCCTGGCTGCCGCCCCAACGGCTTCTCGCACCCAGCCGGCGGGGATCGTTCTCGATTCAGACTTCTGGTGCCATCCACATCGTTTATTCACTCCGGCAAGGGGGGACACTCGCCGGCTCTTCACTTCGCATCGCGCCAGTTGTCACCCACGCCAATCTCCGCCACCAGTGGGACACTGAGCTCGTAGACGCCCTCCATGATTTCCTTCACAATCCGGCTTACCGGTTCGACCTCTTCGGGAGGGGCCTCGAACAGCAGCTCGTCGTGGACCTGCAGCAGCATCCGGGCTCGGAAGCCATCGCTGCGCAATTGCCGATCAATGCGGATCATCGCCAGCTTGATCAAGTCGGCAGCCGTGCCCTGCAATGGCGTATTGATTGCGGTGCGTTCGGCGAAAGCTCGCGCGCTGGGGTTGCGGCTATTGATGTCGGGAATCGGGCGTACTCGTCCAAAGAGGGTTCGTGTCTGACCAGTCTCGCGAGTCTTTTGGATGGTTTCGTCAATGAAGCGCTTGACGCCCTCGTAGCGCTTGAAGTAGCGATCGATGTATTGTTCGGCTTCCTCTTCCGGGATGGACAATTGCGCAGCCAGACCCGCCGGCGTCTGGCCGTAGATGATGCCGAAGTTCACGGCTTTGGCACGCCGCCGCATTTCGGCACTGACTTGATCGATCGACACTCCGAAAACTTCTGCGGCAGTGCTTGCGTGGATGTCCTGGCCTCGCCGGAAGGCTTCCACTAACAGCGGGTCTTGAGACATGTGCGCCAGCAACCGCAGCTCAATCTGCGAATAGTCGGCTACGATGAGCTTCCACCCGGGCTCTGGAACAAACGCCGCGCGAATCTCTCGGCCGAGCTCGGTCCGGATGGGGATGTTTTGGAGGTTCGGGTTTGAGGAAGAGAGCCTCCCTGTAGAGGCTCCGGTTGGATTGAAGGTCGTATGGATGCGACCTGTCCTTGGATCGACGAGTTCAGGCAGAGGGTCGACGTAGGTGCCTTTGAGTTTGGTTAGCTGGCGATATTCGAGGACCAGCCGGACGATGGGGTGCTCATCTACCATAGCCTCCAGCACTTCGGCAGCGGTCGAATCGGCCTTCACGCGGCGACGCCCGGAGCGCTTCGGCTTCAGCTTCAAGTCCTCGTACAGTACTTTGCTGAGCTGTTGTGGGGAATTGATGTTGAAGCGCTGGCCGGCGACCGCGTAAATGTTTTCCGCTAGTTGTTCGATTTCGCTGGCCAGGCGAAGCGACAGGCGGCGTAAGACTTCGGGGTCGATCCGAATGCCAGTGACTTCCATGCGCGCCAACACGGGCAGCAGCGGCAGGTCGATGGTCTCATAGAGTTGGCGCAACCCACGGGCTTCGACCGTGGGGGCGAGCAGCCGGCTGGCCTCCAACGCTGCGTCCGCTAGTTGATCGACCCCAGCGGTGTATTTCCATTGCAGCTCACGCTCAATAACCCCCTGTGGGGTGGCGGCGGAGGGTTCTGCGGTGAGCAGGAACTCGTACAGAACCGGGTCGTCTGAGAACTCCACACGCTCCAGGCCGCGCCGATACAACTCCACCAAGGCAGACTTCGCGTCCAGTGCAGCCTTGCGGGGAGCAGGCTCCTCGAGCAATTGCCGTACGGCGGGACAATCGGCGATGACGCGCGCTCGGCCGGGGCGATCCGACAGGCCAAACACCACCCGATCGAGCAAGCCCTGGCTTTCGACTTGCACGGCCACACCAATGCGTTCAGCTCGCCGGAGCTCCTCTAAGTACGTTTCGATCTCGGAAGGCGATTCCAGGGCGCGATAATCGTGCTCGCGCGTATCCTTGAGCTCATCTTCGAGCTCCTTGAGCAAGCTGAAAAACTCCAGCTCGCGGAACAGCTGGCCGAGGGCGCGGCGATCCGGCTCGTTCCGCTGCAATTGTTCCAGCGACCACTCCAGGGGGACATCAGTGTGGACCCGCGCCAGCTCCTTGCTCAGCAGAATCTGCTCTCGTTGGGTCTCCAGGCTCTCGCGGTAGTTCTTTCGAGAAACC
>JAUQPO010000071.1:303-12883 GCA_030550335.1 Acidobacteriota bacterium | reverse complement strand
CTAGCTCCTGGCGGCGTCTGAATCCCGTCCGGGAATGGATTCGCCAACGTCGCCCGGTAGGTGATACCGTTGTCCAGCGAAGGGATGATGTTGGTCGTCTGGCTGAAGCCTCCTTGATTGACGTCCTGGCGATCAATGCCCACCATGTCGAAGAAAATTCCGTAACCTCCTCGCAGGATCGTCTTGTCCGTCAGCTTGTAGGCGAAGCCGAAGCGGGGCGCGAAGTTGTTCCTATCGCCTTTCCACAGCGTGCGTGGCTGCCCACCGACGCCAGCAAACCGAAGGCCGCCCATCAAGCGGAACTGATCTAACGGCAGCTCGGGGAGCGGGTTCAGGGCATAATTGGCCCGGGCGGCCTGTGCCACAGGGTTCTCCACACTGAAGTCAAACATGCGGACCGATCGGTTGAATCGCTCGGTCGTCGGCCCTTCGTATTCCCAGCGCACACCGACATTGAGGCTCAGCTTGCGGCTCACGCGCCAGTCATCGTGGATGAACAAGCCCCAAAAAGTGGATTGCTCTGCCCGGGAGGCATTGACGTTCACCTGGCCGCCGGTTGGAATGCCTAGCAACATGGAAGCCAAACCTTGGCCGATGGGCGCGGCTGGGGAGTTGTCGTAGGGTCCGCGGGTGTAAGTGGAGGCGAAATTGAAGCGAGGAGCGACGTTCCCGTAGTTGTAGCCATTTTCACGCATCAAGCGGAACTCGCCGCCGGCCTTCAGGCTGTGGGTCCCGACCATCCTGGTGAGGCTCCCGCTCCAGGTCTGGTAGTAGACCTTGTAATTGCTCCCGCCCGTATCGCTCAGTTGTGTATAGGCCCCGCCGTCGATGTAAATCATCGGGAAGGCGAAGCCGGCGGGATCCGTTTTCGCTGCGATCATTTCTACCAGGCTTCGTGGGAAACCGAGGGTCGTTAAGTCAAAGCCCTGGGTACCGCGATACGTGTAGGGATTCTGGTAAGTGAGGCCGTAGCGGAAATTCACGATGGTCTCCGGCGAGACGGTGTAGACGTCGTCGAAAGCGAAGCCCCAGCCCGTGCGGTCGAGAATCGTCTGCGTGGCTTTGGTAGGAAGCGTGTCCTGGATGTTGTCGTGCTGGGAGTTGTTCCAGCGGACAAAGATACGCTGACGATCGCTAATGTTGTGGTCCATGCGGTGAACGATGGTGCGGTTCCATCGATCGATGTCCCGAGTTCGGAAGTAATTGTTGCGGCCATCGATCGTGCCAGCCTGGTTCGGCTCCGGGTAATACTGGAGGATCTTCAAGGCGATCGGATCCAAGCGGCTGGCAGGGATAATGTTGCCGGGGAATGGCTTGCGTTCGTAACGTCCCTTGCGCGTAGGCGACGGAATTGTGGTGAAGGGATCATAGATCTGATAGACCGATCCTGCTTTCAGCAGTGCGGAGAAATCTCCCCGCCGCTCCTCCATGGTCGGGACCGTGTAGATCCCGTGCAGGTTGCGCATGATGTAGAGCTTCTCAAAGCCGAAGCTGAAGAACGTGCGGTTGCGACCATCGTAGAGGCGCGGTAGATACAAAGGACCGGTCAAGGTGAACCCGCCACGCCGGTGCCGCCATCCCTCAAGCGCGGATTTTTTCTTTTCTTCCGTGATCGGCCCGGTGGTCGGGTCATAGATCCACCGGTTGGTGAACCAGGGCACCGCGCGCCAACGCGACTCATTGAAGTATCCTGTCCCGTGCAGTTCGTTGGTCCCAGCCTTGATGCTCACGCTGGTGAGTGCCCCTGCGGTATGGCCTACGCTCGCGTCGTAGGCCAAGGTCTGAATCTTGAACTCTTGCACGAGATCTTGAGGAGGCGACAACTGGGTATTGCGTTCCACCACGTTGGGGGCCCCGTCCACCACTGCCTCGCTGGTGTTGTAGGTGCCGTGGACGACGAGCTGGGTTCCGGCACCTTGATCCATGGGGTTACCGGCAGAGCGTCCACCAGTCGTCCATACGCCGGGCGTAAGCCGACCCAAGTAGTAAGGGTTGCCCCCCACCACTGGCAGATCCTGGACTTGCTGCGTGTAGAGCACCATGCCCAGGTTCGCGGTGGAGGTCTCCAAGAGCGGCGTCTCCGCACTGACCACTACCGACTCGGTGACCGCTCCAAGCTCCAATACGAAATCGAGCTCGAGCCGGTCGGCTACCCGTAGTTGGATCCCACGACGGATGGTCGTCTTGAAACCCTGAGCCTCCACCGTGATGTCGTAGATGCCAGGCAGCAAGAAAGGGGCCTCGTAGTGACCGGCCTCGTTGGTCACAGCCGTCACCACCGTCCCCATTTGCGTGTGCTGGATCTTGACGTGGGCACCTGGTACTACCGCCCCTGTGGGGTCGGTCACGATGCCGTGAATAGTGCCTCGGGACTCCTGCGCGATAGCAGCTGCAGCCCCAAATGACAGGATTAGAAACAGCGAGTAAAGACGCCGCATTGGCCCCCCTTTCCTGGTTCTGACAGCTTCCCGCAGCCGGATTGCTGGCTCCGGCACGCCGTTCCCGGGACCATCGTTATCACTCGGCCGCCGCGCCCGTCAAGGGGGTATCCTGGCTCTGCCCCATCGGCAGCATGCCTTGGGCGGCGAAAGCTTCTAGGTCAACGGGCTCGCTGCACCGCCATGGGTGGAAGCACGGGAAACTCGGGCGAATCCCTGCGAGCCAAGCGCAGAATGGCTTCGACCTGCTTCACAACCTCGGGGTGTTCCGAAGCCACGTTGTTCTGCTCGCCAATGTCGGTTTGCAGATTGTAGAGTTCGATGGTTCCCTCGCCAGCACGTTTGATTGCTTTCCAGTAGCCCATGCGCACGGCTTGTTCGAAACCACGCTCGAAAAACTCCCAGTAAAGGAAGTCGTGCTGGCGAACGGATCGGTCTCCGAGCAAGGCTCCAAGCATGGAGAGACCATCGATTCCCTCGGGTGCTGGAACTCCGACCAATTCAGCCAAAGTCGGCAGCAAATCCCAGAAAGCCCAGACATGGTCGCTCACCTGGTCGGGCCGAATCCTCCCAGGCCAGCGCGCAATCAGAGGGACGCGGATGCCTCCCTCATAAAGGTCGCGCTTGATCCCCCGCAAAGGGCCATTGGAGTCAAAAAACTCCGCTCTGTGGCCACCTTCCGAATGCGGCCCATTATCGCTGGTAAACAGCACCAGCGTGCTTTTGTCTAAGCCCAACTCCTTTAGCTTCGCCAGAATACGCCCCACGTCCCGATCGAGCATTTCGATCATCGCCGCGAATCCGCGCTCCGGCCTAGGCCAGTCCATGCGGGCGTAGCTGCCGTAGCCAGGGACCTCCATGCCATCGCCGGTGGCCTTGCCAAGCTCATTGTTCGCATGCGGCAAGGTAAAAGCTATGTAAAGGAAGAATGGCCTTTCCGTGTGCTTCTCTAGGTACTGGAGAATACGTTCCACGAACAGTTCGTGTGAGTAAACGCGCTTGAAGCCGGTGAGGTTTTCCAGGATCATCCGCTCGATGCTGTTTTCCCACAAGTGCTGTGGGTAGTAGGCATGGGCGTGCCAGTGGTTGAGGTACCCGAAGAAATAATCAAAGCCCTGAAGATTCGGATGGCCCCAGGTCATCACACCGCCCAAGCCCCACTTGCCAAAAGCCGCCGTGTCATAGCCTGCTTGCTTCAAGACCTCTCCGATGGTCACATCGTCGGGTCGTAAGGGCACCTCCGGATTCCGGTTTCCCCGCACGGTGGCATGGCCCGTGTGCTTGCCTGTCATCAGGGCGCAGCGGGAGGGAGCGCACACGGTGCTACCAGCGTAGAAGTTGGTGAACCGTATGCCCTCTTCAGCCATACGATCAAGATGCGGGGTTCGCAGAGTCTTCTGCCCGTAACACCCTAGATCTGCCCAGCCCAGGTCATCCGCTACGATCAACACGATGTTTGGCCTTTCAGCGCCCCACAGGGCGACACTGAAAGTTCCGAGCACGATCCAGCAGCCCTTTCCTGAAAGCCAGCCCAGCACAGAACCTCCCTCCCAGATGCAGTATTCAGCCGGCAAAACCGTCACGCGATGCTCAGGGGAGGTGGATCAGACCTTCAGCGTAAAGCCTCACACTTCCACACACCCAAACATGGTTATCACGATACTCGCACTGGAACTCTCCCCCACGATTCGATAACTGCCGTGCACGGAGCCACCATTTACACCGGCGACGAGCCCAGAACGGCACGAGAACTGCATGCGCGGATCCTGTGGCCGGGTCCTCATCGATCCCCCAAGCAGGTGCAAAAAACCGGAAGACATAGTCCACGTCATCACCGGGTGCGGTGGCCACTACCGGTGGGGCGTCGAGCGATTCCATCAAGCGGTAATCCGGGACCAACAGCTCAATCTCCCGCTGATTTTCGTAAACGAAGACCGCGTAGTGGGCGCGCAGGGTTTCGAGCGGCTCACCGCCCACTGCCTGGAGGAGCCGAGCGGGTGGGTCCCAGTGCGCCGGCTCCCAAACTGGTAACCGCAACCAAAAGTCCCGACCCCGCCGCTTGACAATCAACTCGCCCGAGCGCGTGGTGAAGGATAGCTCATCCGCTGCGACGATCCGGGCTAACTCGCAGAGGACGTACGCGGTGGCCACCGTGGCATGACCGCACAGCTCGACTTCCCTCGTGGGGGTGAACCACCGCAGGGGATAAGGTTGCCGATCAGTCAACACAAAGGCGGTCTCGGAAACTCGGTTTTCTGCCGCGATAGCCTGCATCAGCTCCTCCGGCAACCAGTCCTGCAACAGGCACACCACCGCAGGGTTACCCCCGAACACTCTCGAAGTAAACACGTCCACGTGGTAGAAGCGTATTTCCATTGCTTGCGTTTCCAACCCAGGACTGATCAGTTCGTCCTTCCAGACTTCGCGTGCCCGAAGGGCCGCCTTGTTGCGACAGCCAGGGCGGTGGAGCAGCAAAGAGTCCACACAGCAAACCGCTCTATCACGCCTAGGCGCCTGATCCTACTCTGGGGAACCGACGCATAATCTCGTCAAACAACTCGCCTTGCCCTGTGGCACGGGGGTCACCGGTATTCCGCAAGTATCGGTCCAACTGGGAAGACAGCTGCTGTTTGACCTTCGCATGCGCCGGATCTGCAGCAAGGTTCTTGAGGTTGAACGGGTCACTGGTCACGCGGTACAGTTCCTCCGCTGGTCGTTTGCCGAAGGCGGCTTGAAAGAGCTCGGGGTACCGGTCGCGATTCTGCCACATGAAAGTTTTCGTCGGACTTCCGTCCGTATCGCCGTAGCCGCCAACCGGGTCGTCCTCCGGCCACGACGGTCCCGGATGATCTCCAACAGGGTTAGCTTCCGGTGCGTAGTTGCGTATGTACAGATACTCGTGCGTTCGAATGGCTCGGACCGGGTAGCCAGCGCCGTTCGGCCGAGCGCCAGGAAAGTGCCGTTCCAGCCCCATGACGACGAACTCCCGGTGGGAGGAAGTCGATGTCCCTCCCGTAAGCAATGGAATGAGACTCCGACCCGTCATGTGCTCCGGGATGGACAAGCCAGCGGCTTGCAAGAAAGTTGGTGCCAAGTCTTCGAAACTCACCAGCGCATCCACCACCTGGCCACCTCGAACAGCCTCACCCCACCGGACAGCCATGGGCATGCGAGTGCCGTAGTCATACAGGTTCGCCTTGGCTCGCGGGAAAGCCATGCCGTTGTCGGAGGTCACCACCACGATCGTTTGATCGAGCTCGCCACACTTTTCCAACAGGTTGAGGATGCGCACCAGATGCCGGTCGTAGTATTCGATCTCGTACGCATAGTCCGCTAAGTCGGAGCGCACGACAGGATCGTCGGGCAAAAATCCGGGCACGACCACTTCGTCGAGACGCTTGCCAGCCCGCGTGCCTACGCCAGCTTGGAAGGGCCGGTGAGGTTCCTGAAACCCGACCCAAAAGCAGAACGGAGCCCCCTTAGGGCGTCGTTCCAAAAACACCTCAAAGTTCGCGGCGTAGTCGATATCGCTGAGCCCGGCAGCCGGCGGCCGGGTTCGTCGGGCGTTGTAAGCGGGTCCCACAGGGCTCACCTTCCGGCCGGAGACCGTCCAGTTGCCTGGGCCCCAGCCCTTGCCCGTGAAACCCACGTGGTAGCCCGCCCCTGCCAGGAGGTCAACAAAGACCGTCAACCCACGCGGCCAAACGGTATGGTTCATGGATGCCTCGCGCAGTCGGTAGAACGGCAAGCCAGTCAGGATGCTTCCACGAGAAGGACCACAGGAAGGCGTCGACACAAACGCGTGTCGAAAGATAACACCTTCGCTAGCGACCCGGTCGAAACCCGGTGTCGAGATGAAACGACAGCCATAAGCGCCTGCATGAGGATACGACTGGTCGTCGGAAATGCAGAAGAGGATGTTGGGCCGCCGGCTCGCTCTCAAAAACCCAGGTGCGACCAAAACCCCGGACAAGAGTACCTGGTGGAAGCGGCGTCTAGAGAGTTCGCTGAACATCTCGCGCGGTACTATAGCACGCTCGTTGGCTCTCGCCGGCAACCAGCGGTCCGCCGTAGCCTGCTCAGCAGGCTCGAAGGGCCTACGGTTCCCGGCTTCCCTCAGCTTGTACCACGGAGTTGTCTCTGGGCGGCGACGGCCGTCGCAGTCCCCACAGTTGGAAAAGCGCGATGGTACCATGGATAGTCACCCATCGCCGGGACTCGTCGCTTTAGTGTGACGGCGCAGCTGGAGTGGATCGAAGCCCACCAGGTGGCCGTAGACGAGACACGGCGGTCCTGTAACACTCGACTACACCCAAGGAGGTCCCGTGGCGCAAGCGGAGATTGGTGTGATCGGTGGTAGTGGGCTGTACTCGATGCCCGGCTTCCAAGCTAGCGAGGAGGTGAGCTTGGAGACGCCTTGGGGGCCACCCTCGGATGCTTACGTGGTGGGTGAACTCGCCGGCCGTCGGGTAGCGTTCCTGGCAAGACATGGCCGGGGCCATCGCCTGATGCCCTCGGAAATCAACTACCGGGCGAATATCTACGGCTTTAAACTTCTGGGCGTCCAGCGAATCATCTCCCTCAGCGCCGTAGGCTCGTTGAAAGAGCACCTGCGTCCGCTCGACTTCGTCTTGCCCGACCAATTCTTCGACTGGACGCGCGGCCGAGCCTCGACATTCTTCGGCGACGGTCTGGTGGCGCACATCAGCTTTGCCCATCCGGTCTGCCCTGAATTGCTCGACGTTCTTGAGCGAGCCTGTCAGCAAACAGGCGTTACTGTTCACCGCGGAGGGACCTACATTTGCATCGAGGGGCCAGCATTTTCCACGCTCGCCGAGTCGAACCTCTACCGCAGTTGGGGAATGGACGTCATCGGCATGACCAACTTGCAGGAAGCCAAGCTCGCCCGGGAAGCCGAGATCTGTTATGTGACGGTGGCGATGGTGACCGATTACGATTGTTGGCACCCCGAGCATGACGCGGTCACGGTGGAAGATATCATCGACCATCTGCAGCGCAACGCAGCGAATGCAGCCCGCGTGGTCCAGGCCGCTGTCGCCTCTATGCCCGCGGATCGCAACTGCTCCTGCGGACGGGCTCTGGCCAACGCGCTGATCACGGACCGGCGATTGATCCCAGCGGCTACGCTCAAGAAACTGGAGTTGATCGTTGGCAAGTATCTCACCGATTGAACTGGCGCGTGAAATCCGAGACGCTTGCCTGGCCGGCCGAAGGCCGGAAGCCAGCTGGGTGCGTTTGCTCGTCGAGCAAGCGGCAGCGCCGGACCCCGAAACCGCCGAGCACGCCAGTCAGGCTCTTTTCCGCGACGTGGTTGAAGCTCTCGCGGACCGATTCGAACCCGAGCTCTGCGTGCGCTACGCCGAGTTCTTCGCCCAGGCGCTCACGCATATCTTGCCGGAGCTGGACGAGCACGCTCTGATAGAGCGCTACCAGCGGTTACGCCAGCGCCGTCCTTACAATCCGGGGCGCCCGGCGCCCGAGCGCATTTACGTGCTCTCTCGGGTCACCCTCGGTGCGGACATAGCCATTTCCAGCGTCATTCTCGACGGCCTGAAACGCCGGTTCCCAAATGCGGATCTGTACTTCGCTGGTCCCCGCAAAAACTGGGAACTGTTTGCCCGTGATCGCCGCATACTCCATCTGCCCGTCGAGTATTCCCGGAATGGCACCTTGCGCGATCGTGTGCTGGCCGGCTGGAGACTCCGGGAACAGTTTTCCGACCCGCGCTGCCTCGTAGTCGACCCAGATTCACGAATCACCCAACTGGGCCTGCTACCGATCTGTGACGAGGATCGCTACTTTTTCTTCGAGACCCGCGGTTACGCCCCCGAGAGCTCGGCCTCCCTAACCCAACTGACGCAGTACTGGATGGCAGAGACCTTCGGCGTCGTGGACGCCGTCCCTTATCTTGCTCCCGAAGAAGATGGAGCGGAACAAGCGCGGGGGATGGTTACGGTGAGTTTCGGCGTGGGAGAAAACCCTGCCAAGGCGATGGGGACCGAATTCGAAGCACGCTTGCTAGCGGCACTGGTGGAGCGCGGGCTGCACGTGTTGGTCGATTTGGGCGCCAGTCCCTCTGACCGGCACCGCGCCGAGCAAGCTATCGCGGCCTCTGGCGTCGATCGACGCCACATCACCACTTGGGAGGGATCGTTTGCCCCCTTTGCGGCCCGCATCGCACGAAGCCGCTTGTACGTCGGATACGACTCTGCCGGAAGTCACGCCGCTGCAGCCAGTCGTGTCCCCTTAGTGGTGATCTTCCGTGGGCACGTTTGCGAGCGTATGTACCAGCGATGGCAGCCGACGGGTTCTGGCCCTCGCCGTGTGATCCGAGTCGAAGACGAGCCCTGGCAGGTGGTACTCGGCCGAACCCTGAGCTACGCGGAGGAGTTTTTGACCCGGCACTGATCACGTGACGCAAGGCTGCACTAGCCAAAGGATCTCAAGCCACCCGGGCCGGAGAATTGGCCGTTCGTACTTTCTTCGCTGAGCTTTGCCGTGCAAGTACGTGTTGCAGCGACCCAGCCAGTCCGAAGGAGGCTTCCCTCGGAGTTGAACAACAATCGCCCCAGCCTCTCCGGGGACCGGTGGAACTCGGTGCAACTCGCCTGCGCCACAGCACTCTAGCGCTTGAGACTGGCGCGGGCATCCAAGCAACAAGTCCCCTGCCAGAACGCCGCAACGGGACTCCTTAGACCGGCCAGCTCACTCACCCAGTCGTTCGCACGATGTCAATTTCGAGTTCCCGCCGAGGTGGCAAGCGCAACCACAACGTGTAAGGAAGCTTGTCGACCCGCGCCTGTCCTCCGGGCCACCGATACAGGCCGGGACGAAGTCGCCAAACACGCACCGGAATGCTGAGTTCAGAGGGTTCAAAGTTATAGAGGAGTAGCTTGAGCCGAGTGGGCTGCGCCTCAAGCACCAGCCGAGCAAACGTGCCCCCAGCAGGCGGCCAGGTCACAGCGAAGCTCGGATAACGATCTCCCCGCGGAGCCTCCCCGCCGAATAAGTACCAACGGTAGAGCGGTGGCCACCGGTAGTATACCCGGTCCGTGTAGATGACCTCGCGGGTGTACATCAACCAGTTGACCCCCAACCAACCAGACGCCTGCCGGGCGAGCTCGTCAAGCCGCTCGAGCAAGGCTGCCCGATCCACCACCAACTGGCCACCGAAAGCGCTGTCCCATCGCCTATCGCCGGTGCGTCGACGCCACTCCCAAAAGGCGAGCGGCGCCTGGCGGATCTGCTCGCAGAGCTGGGCATAGCTGCCACACTGACCCAGGATTTGGAACGTCTCTCCCGCTGCGTCCAACCAGCGCTGCTCGCCCGTCAGATCGTGGAGTGCGAGCAACAGTGAGGTCAGTGCTTCTTGCGCCTCCCCGCTCCACTGGTAATAGTCCCATTCAGCCTGTGGTTTGTCCCAGCGGTCCGAACCGATCAAATAACTCCCATCGCTCGCGCGAACCACGGACGGGAAGATACCCTTCGGTTTGCCGTGGGCCGTCATGCGCATGGCTTCTACCCAGGACTCACCCCAACGGGCGATGAGTTGCACCATCCGGGGATCCCGGGTGAGTGCTGCGTACCACAACGCCGGCCCCATAGCGCGCGTATTCATGTGGACGTCCAGGGCTCGCTCGGGCTTCGTGTCGAATTCCCGACAGTTGAACCAAGCGCCACGGAAACGGTAGCGGCCATCCGGTTGTCGCGTGATCCAATTAAAGGCACAACTGGCTGTGGTTCGCAGACGGTCTAACCCTTCGGGGTCCTCTGGAGCGACTGCCACACGCAATGGGATAGTGTCGGTACTGGGCTCGGAGGAGTGCTCCACATCGGAAATTCGGGCATCGTAGCCGTCTCGTAGCAGCCCGCTCTTCCACAGGCCGTCAGCGATCCTACGGATCCCTTCAATCGCAATCTCCGAGCCCCAACCGAGAGCGAGGGGCGCCCACTGGCGCAAGATCTCCACATCATCCCCCCACCCACCTCCCAGCTCGCCATTCGCCTGGAGTCTGTGTTCCACCCACCACCGGGTAATCGCCTCCGCACGCGCCATGAGTTCGCGCTGGCTCACGGCCCAAGCCGGGGCGTCCGGCGGCGAGGCAGGCAATTGAATGGACCACGGCTCCGGGGATATGCTCTCGCAGTACTGGCCTCGCGGCATGCGCGAGGCGGGCGCATTGATGCCTAAGCAGGAAGCAGAGATCATCTGGCGCAGCACCGGGTGGTTCGGGAACAGACGTAAACCCAGTTCGAAAAGCTCATGCGTGCGAGCGATGTCACGAGGTTCATGATCTTCCGCAGCTGCCCAGTAAGCCGCGCGAATCTGGTGGAGGAACCCTTCGTCTCGTATCTCCTCGGAGCGGCTGAGCGCGAGCCGGGCCCCCAATTGCTCCAAGTATTCTCTCCGTCGGACGCGAGCGGCTTCGCCTTGCGGCTCGAACGGGGTTTCAGCCCACAGCCGCGCCCGTTGACGCCAGAGCGGCACTTGATCGCGTTCGAAGCTCTCTCGGGAAGTCCATCGCAGAGCGATCAGGTTGTACCGCTGGGCTTCGGACCGGACACGGAAGCGTGCAGGGCCGCGCACGACGCCCACCAGGCTGATATGGCGCCAACCCGACTTCGGACGCAATCGGTCCGGCCCAGTCCACGGCTTGAAGCTTTCGTCAAGGAGACCATCCGGACCTTCGAGGATCCATCCACTCCGCAAGTCCGCCGGGACGCGCAGAAAAACCTCCACGATGAACTCCCCAGACGCGCGCAAGTCGAAATCGAGGTCCTTGCTGACCCAAACGGCTGACGCGAACGCTGGGTCGTTCAAGCTGCGCTCGTAATGCCCAGGATCGAATGTGACGCCCTGGTGTACGGCCGGCGGATTCAGCCAGATCAACGTGCTAGAAGTCACGGAACAAGCCGAACCCTGCGGTGGAGGTGCGAACACCAAGCATTCTGCCCAGCCAAGCCGGACCGCACATGCACCGATCCAGAAAAGGGAGCTAGCCTTCATCCATCTTCTCCGCGTCCCGATTGTAAATTCGCGGGCCGCCTCTAGGGCACTCGTCAAGACCTTGCGAGGACCCGCGGCTCCGGCTCATATTCGATCCACACCAGTTCCCCGCCGCGCTTGATCGAGTGTCGCGCCGCCTCGGTCACCAGTTCGTTGTACCGGCTGTTGGCCGGGGTTGCAAGCAAGCCATCCCGGTCTATCTTCTGAAGCTGCTGCAGGCGGTCACCCTCGCTCACCGACTCCACCAGGCGCACCGCCTGAACCAACGCCTCGATCGAACGGTAGCCGTACCCTGAAGGTTGCAAGCCAGGGCCCTCGTAAGGGAGATATTCGAAGAAGTCCGGATTCGGCTGGCGGTAAAGCGGCTCACCGTACTCGGGCACGGGCTCAACGTACGCGTGAGCCACTCCGCGGAATTGATCTTGATGTTCCAACCGTCCAGCGCGCTGGCCCGTGGAACAATAAAGCACCAAGCCCTGGGCATTTGCCCCAGGTGCCACGTCCGGCACTGCAAAGCCGTTCTGCACGTTCAGGCACGCACCGTTTTCCCAGATCACTCGCGCGTCAGTCCACAAGTAACCTTCGACTCCATTTGGAAACCGGTCCGCCAAAGCGTATACGCTTACCGCAACGGGGCGCAACCCAGTGATAAACGCCACCAGATCCACGTAGTGACATCCCACATAGGTGAACGCGTCTGTGGCGTCCTTGGTGAACCATGTTTGAAAATTCGACCGCCGGTACGCCCAACGTTCGAACAACCAGGCTTGCCCGAGCCGGAATTCCCCAAACAGACCGTCACGGTAGCGACGTCTGGCCATGAGGTTTCGTGTGTCGAACCGCTTGTGGTAGTCAATGCCGATGAACAAGCCGCGGGACCGTGCCTCGCGCTCCAGTTCCAGCGAGTCCTCCACCCGCAAAACGAAGGGCTTGACGCAGATGACATGTTGGTTCTGAGTCAGCGCCCACTCCACAACCTCGCGGTGGAGCGGATCGGGCACCGCCACAACCACAAGGTTGCGCGGCGGCATGGCCTCCAATACTTCCCGGTACCTGGCGGGCTGCGGTTGATCCGCAAGTTCGCGCGGGTCGGGTACAGCACGGAAGTCCTGAT
>JAUQPO010000071.1:0-293 GCA_030550335.1 Acidobacteriota bacterium | reverse complement strand
AAGATCGCGGACTCCTTGAGCTGTCGCACGCCCTTGCTCGTTCGTCCACACACCGTGATGTCGCCGATCCAACCGAGCCGCCGCAACTGGTACAACGAAGGCAACAATTGGTCGTGCACGATCATGCCCGCGCCGACCACGGTTACCTGTAAAGGCTTCATCGTCCCTGTTCGCGCGACTTGACAGCTTCCTCGAACGCCTCTTCGAACGCGTCGAGGCTCTCCACTAACGCGTCTTCGGGGATGACCAGTGGCGGGCAGATTTTGATGGTGGCTCCTCCGTAGCCTACGGGC
>JAUQPO010000070.1 GCA_030550335.1 Acidobacteriota bacterium | reverse complement strand
TTGAGACTCCGGGGACTCCCGCTCGGCAGCACCCATTATTGCCATCCTCGTGTGGTGCACGCTTTGGTCCACCTGTTAGGCCGAGCCGGGGCACACCGGGTGCGTCTGGTAGAGAGCGCCTACGGGACGGCCGCGCCGTTGGAGGAGTACATCCTGGAGTCGGGCTGGGACTTGAGGGCACTGAGAAACGCTGCGCCTCGGGTCGAGTTCGAGAACACGAACGCCCGCGGCTCCTACCGAGCGTACGTCCGCCTTAGGGTCCCTGGACAAGCATGGATCTTCCCCGCCTATGACCTGAATGCAGCTTACGAACAAACCGACGTGTTCATCTCCCTGGCCAAACTGAAGCAACATGCCACGACTGGCGTCACGCTATCCTTGAAAAACTGCTTCGGCAACCTACCCGCCTCTATTTACGGCGACGACGCGGGCGAAGACGAGCCGAACGAACAGCCGACCAAGGGTCGGGTCAACGTCTGCCATTTAGGGAAACGGCAACCCAGCCGCTCGGCGCCGGGCGAGTTGGATCCACGCTCAAGCCGCGACCCTGGCTACAGAGTCCCGCGCATCACCGCGGAAATTGTCGCAGCGCGCCCGATCGACCTGGCGATCATCGACGGAATCGAGTCGATGGCCGGCGGCGAAGGTCCCTGGATCCCCAATTGCCGTCCAGTGCGTCCAGGGCTGTTGATCGCCGGGTTGAACCCGGTGGCGACAGATGCGGTCGCAGTGGCTCTGATGGGGTTTGACCCCTTAGCCGACCGCGGCTCGCCGCCCTTCCGCAATTGTGACAACACGCTGCTGCTGGCCCAACAACTCGGTGTGGGGACGGCCGACCTCAACCAGATCGAGGTAATCGGGGGTCGGATCGAGGATTTGCGCTTCCCGTTCGCAGAGGGCTCTTGAGCCCACGCGGAAGCGCGACACGGCTCTGAGACTCTGCAACATATTGACGCCATTGGTTAGAATCGGGGTGTAGCCCGCGCTGCTTCGCGCAATTATGGGCTTGGACAAGCTCGTGGAGTATCTCGGCCTCCCACAGCTCGACTGGAAAGCTGTCGTCGACATTTTGGCGGTTGCGTTTCTGATTTATCAGTTTTTCCTCATTATTCGAGGCCGGCGAGCAGCGCACGTCATCGCAGGGATCGTAGTTCTGCTCGGGATTTATGCGGTGGCGGTCGCCGCAGGTTTGCCCCTTTTGCGAACGCTGCTCGAAAGTGTGGCGCCTTATACGGTCTTCGCACTCATTGTCATGTTCCAATCGGACATTCGGCGGTTGCTCGCGCGGATTGGGCGTCGCAGCTGGATCTCTTCGGGAGACCGCTTGGACCGGCCTGAGCTCGCTCAAGAGATTTCGCTCGCCCTGGCCCAGTTGTCCCGGCGCCGTTATGGTGCTTTGATCGTGTTGGAAAACGAAGTGGGCCTGCGCACTTTTATTGAGAGCGGCGTGCCCATCGATGGGCTTTTGACCCGGGATTTGCTGCTGACGATCTTCCAGCCTGGAACCGCACTCCACGACGGAGCGGTCATTATTCAGGGCTCACGGATCGCTGCCGCAGCCTGCTTTCTGCCCCTGAGCATGAACCCGCGCATCATGAGTACGCTGGGAACCCGCCACCGCGCAGCGATCGGCATCACCGAGGAAACCGACTGCCTGGCGTTGGTCGTTTCCGAGGAAACAGGGCGGATCTCGATCGCTGCCCACGGCGAAATCCAGCTGGACGTCACACCTGAGGAAGTCCAGCAGCGTATCTTGCAGCACTTCGGAAAACCTGCGCGGCGCTGGCCAGCCCAGCCGCGCGCGGTGCCTCCAGTGAGCGTGTCACTGAGCCTACCAGAGGTTCCACCTCCGGAAAGCCCGAATGAGTCCCTCCAAAGCGTACAGTCCCTGAGCCGGACCCCCGAACGGCAATCCGATAACCAATGAAGAATCTGCTGACGAAAAACCTTGGCTTGAAGCTGTTGTCGTTACTCGTGGCCATCTTACTGTGGGCCATTTTCGTGCGTGAGCCCCAGCGCATGACCAGCGTGTGGGTTCCGGTGCTGTTCGAAGGCATGCCCGAGGGATTTGAAATCAGTGCGGGATTGATCGACCGGGTTCAACTGGAGGTGTTCGGGCCCGCTAGCCAGTTGACGCCCCAAAAGATGAGCGAAGCGGTGGTGGTGCTCGAGCTGGGTCACGTCGACCAGCCCGGCGAGCGGACCTACACCATCCGACCTTCGGATGTACACCTGCCCGCCGGCGTGCGCTGTTCTCGGGCTATGCCTTCCCAGATTCGGTTGCGTTTCGAACGGCGGGCTTCCCGGCTGATCCCGGTACGAGTCCGCTATGCCAGCCCACCCCCCGAGGGATACGTCATTACCCGCCAGGAGGTGATACCGGACAAGCTCCCGGTCGTCGGCCCAGCCACCAACCTGGAGTTGATTACGTTTGTGGATACCGACCCGATCGACCTCTCCCAAGTGGTGGGCACGGCGGAGTTCCAGGTCAACGCTTTCGTGCCTGACGCACATCTCCGTTTCGAGCGCGAACCGCGCGTTACCGTTCGAATCCAGGTGGATAAGCGCCCATAAGCCCAACTTGGCGGTGTTAAGGGTCACGGCTGTATGAATCGTGGACGACAGCTTTTCGGCACCGATGGCATCCGGGGCATCGCTGGAGAGTTCCCGTTGGATCCGGCTAGCGTATACGCTTTCGGTCGGGCCCTGGGACGGTGGCTCAAGCAGCAGACCGACCAGCCCCGTGTGCTGCTCGGCATGGATACGCGAGAGTCCAGCCCTACGCTGGTCATGCAAGTGGCAGCGGGCTTGCGCAGGGAGCAAGCACGGCCAATCTTCGCGGGCGTGATCACCACGCCAGGAGTTGCCTGGTTGACCAGAACCATGGGCTTCGATGCCGGTGTGGTGGTTTCCGCGTCCCACAATCCCTACCGCGACAACGGCCTGAAGGTGTTCGGGCCCGACGGTTTCAAACTACCTGACCAAGCAGAACAGGAGCTCGAGGGTGCCATCTTGGAGCTGCGCCAGGCGGAACCCCAGCCACTCACGCAGCTGGAACCCCTGGCGCCTCAATCCTCTCTGACTGACGCTTACCTCGAATGGTTGTATTCGCACGGGCCACAGCTCGATGGGATGAAGATCGTGGTGGATGCAGGCCACGGTGCTGCCAGCCAGCTGGCCCCACGGCTACTAACGGAGCTGGGAGCTACGGTTCATTCCATCGGCTGTGAGCCGGACGGACGAAACATCAACGCCGGCTACGGAGCGTTGTTTCCCGAACGGGCTCAACAAGAGGTGCTCCAAACCGGGGCGCAGCTGGGCGTCAGCTTCGACGGCGATGGCGATCGGGCGATCTTCACTTGCTCGACTGGCCGCATCGTCGACGGCGACGCAGTCCTTTGGCTTTGCGCTCGCTGGTATTTGGAGGAGGGCTGGATTGCCAATCCAGCCCGGGTGGTGGTCGGCACAGTGATGTCAAACTTTGCCTTGGAAAAAGCGCTAGCGGAGCGAGGCATCCGACTAGTCCGTGCACCGGTCGGCGACAAATACGTGCTCGAGGAAATGCTTCGCCACGGTGCGATTTTGGGCGGTGAGCCCTCAGGCCATGTGATCTTTCTCCGCCTAGCGACCACCGGCGATGGCTTGCTGACCCTGCTCCAGGTTCTCCGGCGGGTCGCCGCCACTGGCGATGACTTGGCTACACTCGTCCGAGACTACCGTCCCTACCCCCAGCATTTGATCAACGTGCGCTTCCAAAATCGGCCTCAGTTGGACAACAATCCTGCGATCCAGTCAGTCGTGGAGCAGGCCGAACGGAAGCTTGCCGGGCGTGGGCGGCTAGTAGTGCGAGTCTCTGGAACCGAGCCCGTCGTGCGAATTATGGTGGAGGCCGAGTCGGAACAGCTAGCTGTTTCCACCTGCGAGGAAGTGGCCAACGCGATCCGGAGCGCTATCGAGAGCGGATAACCGCAACCGGCCTGCAATTCTGCACTGCCCCATGCAATGACCCGCGGCGGAAGAGCACCCAACCCATCATGGTGCCGCGTCAGCTATTGCGGTGTATCGGTTGCTGAGCCTCGGCCAAGCTTCATTCGCGCCCGCTGATGAAGCACCACGATCATCTCGGTGATTCGCAGCAGGATTGCTTCAACCCTCTTGTTGGCGCGGTCTCGAGCTGAAGGTCTCGCTAGCCCGACGGCTTCTTCACCGCACCCTGTTGACATGGTGTGGGTTTGGGAGTATATTCGAGCCACAACCCCCAAGGTGATCGGGGGCGGCACGGCGGGGGAATAGCGGCTGTCGGAGGGACCTATGTTGTTCAACCCTTCCGTTGTAAAACGCTTTACAGGAGTCGCACTCTTATTGGCCGCCTGGTTGCAGGCTCAGGAGTTCCGGGGACGGGTCCAAGGGGTTGTACTGGACTCCAGCCAAGCGGCCATCGCAGGCGCCACGGTCACATTGACCAACGTGGAGACCGGTGTGGTTTCTGTCCGCCAGACCGATGTGACTGGACACTATTTGTTTGATCTGGTCAATCCAGGTACCTATACCCTCACGTTCGAGTTTGCGGGTTTCAACCGTCTGGTGCGGGAAAATGTGGTCGTTCCCGCACGCGGTGACATCACCGTCAACGCCACCCTCACCCCCGGTGCGGTTCAAGAAACCATTACCGTAAGCGAGCGTGCCCTGGCAGTGCAATTCAATACGGGGAAGCTCGAAACCACCGTGGACCGGGTCCTGGTGGATAGAATGCCACAAATCTATCGGAATCCTTTGTTGTTGGCGCGTTTAGACCCGGCCGTCGTTCAATCGGACACCGCTCGCGAAAACGAACCGTACTTCACCTGGTCAGGCAACCGCCAGCAGGTGGGGGGCGGCCGCAACTACTCCAACGATCTTCAAATCGACGGCAGTCCCATAGGGATTGGCTACAAGACGAGCTATATGCCGGCCCCTGATGCAGTCGACGAAGTGCACGTGCAGCAGAATGCGGTGGACGCCGAGTACGGCCATAGCTCCGGCTCCGCCATCACGTTAACCATGAAGGCCGGCACGAACGAGTGGCACGGCAACCTCTTTTACCAGGGTCAGTACCCTTGGGCCAACGCGCTGGAAAACAGGGTGATCCGCTCGGTCAATCTCGGTCGCAATCACATGTTCGGTGGAACACTCGGTAACCCGATTCGCAAGAACAAGCTTTTCAACTTCCTCGCGTATGAGCAATGGAAAAAAACGGATCCGAACGACCTGATCCAGACTCTACCTACCGAACTGGAGCGCCAGGGTGACTTTTCCCAGTCCCGAAATGCTCTAGGCGGCTTGCGCACGATCTATGACCCATGGACCACCGAGACCTCCCCAGACGGTAAGACCATTCGCCGGACTCCATTCCCTGGCAACGTCATCCCTGGTTCCAGAATTGATCCGATTGCCAAGCTCTACGTGAGCAAACTTTGGAAGCCCAATCGGCCGGGCACCGGGCCATACAACTTCCAAAATTACTACGCACCATTGCCGATCCACTACGACTATCACAACCTCTCAGACCGCATCGATTACGTCCACAGCGACAAGTTGCGCTTCTACGCGCGGATCAGCCGCCTGTGGACCCCAGTAACGACGACCAACCCTACCGGGTCCGACTTCTGGGTATCGGACCGGGGTAGCCAGCGGAATGCGGACCAGTTCTCCGGCGATGTGGTTTACATCCTGGGCCCGGCAACCGTGCTGAATATCCACGGAAGTTACCGGGACTTCATTGATGCCTCACGCTTCGCTACGGACTTTTCCAAGGAAGGAGGCTGGGCCAAGATCTGGCCGAATTCTAACTTCTATAAGATCCTTTTCGAAGATCCTCGCATCCCGGTTCAAGTACCCCGCATGAGCATTATGGGAGCCGGGACCAGCGAATACTGGTTCAACATGGGCCCCCGGGGAGGCATATGGGATCAACGGCCCAACGGTGACAGCTTCAACGCGAAAATTGCGCATCAGAAAGGCAGGCATTATTTGAAAGCCGGCTTCGAGACCCGCGGCACGCGCACCACGAGCCTGCTGCTCCAGAACACGTTCGGTTTTGGGTTCCAGGCCGATGCCACTTCCAGCACCTACGTCCAGCCCGACGTGCGTAGCTCCGGTGACGGCTTCGCCACCTTCTTGCTGGGGGTGGTCCAACCGGCGGGCGGCAACCCCGATAGCTGGGACAGTGGAGCCACCTCTATGACCGTAACCATCGTGCCCGAACCCCGGAACCGCTTTTACGGCGCCTTCATCAACGACGACTGGAAAATCACCCGTAACCTCACGCTTAACCTGGGCCTGCGGTACGAGTTCGACACAGCCTACACGGATCCTCAAGATCGCCTAACCCGGCCGCTCGACCTGAACGACCCGATTCCTGAGATGCAGGGCGCCACCGCACCCAAAATGCCGCCAGAACTTGCGCAGTTTTACAAAGGCCCCACCATCTTCAATGGCGCCTTCCGCTTCGCCGACAGTCAACATCGAGGGCAGTGGAATCCGGGCAAGGGAGCATTGTCGCCACGCATCGGCTTTGCCTTCCGACTGAACGACCGTACGTCGCTGCGGGCAGCCTTTGGCCGCTTCCCGACTCCATGGACAGCGGGTACGTTCAACATTTTCGACACCTACTACTACGGCTTCCGCCAGGTGACCACCGCGCCCGCCGCGATTCAGGGCGTCCCGCAAATGAAATTGGAGAACCCGTTCCCACCGGACAATCCCATCATCCCTGCATACAAGAAGTCGCTGGGACGCTACACCAACCTCGGCGACAGCTTCAACTATGTTGCGGAGAACCGCCCGCGCAGTTATAGCAACCGGTTCAACGTTTCTCTCCAACGCGCCTTGCCGTTGAACGCAGTGGTGGATGTGACTTTTTACATCAACTACACAACCCAGCTCATTGGTGCTTATAACGTCAACCAGATCGATCCCCGGGTGGCTTACGAGTACAAGGACGCGGTGAACAAGGCAGTGCCGAACCCCTTCTACAACTATCTACCTGTGGAGAAATTCCCAGGACCCCTGCGTTACCAGCGAACCGTCAGCCTTACCTCCCTGATGCGCCCTTACCCACATTACGGGAACCTGAACGTCATCGACGCCATCAAAGGTGGCGACATGAAGTACTACTCTTTCCAGCTCAGGCTGCAGAGGGGCTTCAGCGAAGGTTGGTCGCTGCTGTTCGGCTACAACTACAATTGGCAGCAAGATGAGGTGTTCTTCAACGATGTGGCGACCTTCCTGAAACAGTTCACCTGGCAGGACAGCAACTTGCCGCGCCACCGCCTCACCACAGCAGCCACTTGGGAAATCCCCGTCGGCAGAGGCCGGCGCTGGCTCACGCAGATGAGCCGGCCTGTGGACTTGATCCTGGGAGGATGGGACGTGACTACCTTCCTCATGTGGCGCTCGGGTTTCTTCACCCGATTCGGAGCCATGCTGGTCAATGGCGATCCTCGGCTGCCGGAGCGCACACCCGAGAGGTGGTTCAACACGGCCGTCTTCTCCCCCTTGCCACCCTATACCCCTCGGTCCAATCCGTGGCAATACCCCGGGCTGACCAACCCTGGACTCTTCAACATGGACGGCTCACTGGTCAAGCGCATCCCATTGGTGGAAAGGTACCGGATCGAGTTGAGAATGGATGTGTTCAACGTCGCCAACAATATGACCTGGGCCGATCCCGTGACCAATGTCTATAGCAGCAACTTTGGCAAGTGCACCAACCAACTGGCGAACACCTTCGGACGTCGGGTGCAGCTAGGCCTGCGATTAGAGTTCTGAACCCCGACTGCCATTGCTGTTACCACTGCAGTCCAGGGGCTCGAACCGCAGCGCCCCCAAAGGGCAGAGTTCGCCCCGAGGGCCCACCGGCGCGCGGCGGAGCTGCAGGTGGCCCCGGTGAGCAGTTGGATTGCGCGGGCCAGCGGCTTGCAGTATGATCATCGCTGCACCATGCGTACGAAAAAGACGCTCGTAACGGTCTGTTTAGGTGCTGGGTGGTGGCTCAGCTGCTGGGCCCAGCAGCCGGCAGCCCAACCTGGCTGGGTCTCGCTGTTTAACGGCAAAGACCTCACTGGCTGGGTCGTGGTGGGCCAGGAACGATGGGAAGTCGAGGACGGCACGATCCACGGTGTCGCCGTGACCAAAGGCTACGGCTACCTGCGTACCGAGAAACGCTACCGCGACTTCCAGATGAGCCTGCGGTTCAGATGCGAAGGCGACGGTAACAGCGGGTTGTTCTTCCGCACGGACTTCGAACCCGGAACCGCCAACGTCCAGCACGGCCTGCAGTTCGAGATCGACTGCCGGATCGGGTATCACACGGGTGGCATCTATGGTGACGGGCGAGGTTGGATCGTCTGGCCAGCCCCGGAGAACGAAGCGGTCGTAAGGTACCGCGACTGGAACGACTTGCAGGTCCAAGTCATCGGCAACCGCTACATTGCGCGGCTGAATGGCGTGTTGATGGTGGATTTCACCGACCCCAACCCGAAGTCCTTCGAGGGCTACATCGCCTTGCAGCTGCACTCCGGCGGGCAAGGCAACATGCGGTTCAAGGACATTTACATCCGCGATCTGTCCGGGCCTTGATTCGCACCACGACTATCGCCTCGCGTCAGACCCATCGAGCTTGCGGTAAGGGCAGGGCGGTATATGAGCGAACCGGCGGAAAAGGCGTGTGAAGTCTCCCGGCGACAGCTTCTCAAGGCCGCGACGGTGTTGGCGCCAGTCGGGTGGGCACCGCTTGAGCTCACGCCTGGGTACGCAGCCGGTAGCGACGTGATCCGCGTGGGCGTGATCGGTTGCGGTGGTCGTGGAACTGCCGCCGCGATCAACGCCATGCGAGCCGATCGAGGTGTGCGGATCGTGGCGCTCGCCGACATCGTGCGCGATCGCATGTTGGAAGCGCGTTCGAAAATGCAAGTCGAGCACCCGCAGCAAGTAGCAGTACCCGATGACCACTTATTCACTGGGTTTGACGGCTATCGGCACGTGATTGAGCTGGTCGACGTGGTCATCATTGCCAATGCAGCGAAGTTCCACCCCCTCCAGTTGATGGCGGCGATCGAGGCCGGCAAACACGTGTTCGTGGAAAAGCCTCATGCAATCGATCCGGCAGGCATCAAGGTGGTGCGCCGAGCGTGCGCACTAGCCCGGCAAAAACATCTCAGTGTCGTCTCCGGGTTGCAAAGCCGGTATCATCCCGGTTATCGAGAGGCAATCGCTCGCATTCATGAAGGTGCCATCGGCGAAATCGTGGCCATCCAGGAAACGTGGTTACGCGCACCGTACGTTCTGCGCCCGCGGCGTCCCGGCATGTCGGAGCTCGAGCACCAAGTTGCAAACCAGTACCACTTTCACTGGCTTTCCGGGGACGACGTACCGCAGACGCTCATCCATAACTTGGACCGGAGTCGTTGGGTCCTCGGTGAGCAGAATCCCCTGCGCTGCTGGGGCATGGGTGGCCGCTCGAGCCTGCGTGGCGAGATCTACGGTAACGTGTTCGACCACCACGCGGTTGTGTACGAATTCGCCAGCGGCGTGCGCGTGTATGCTTACTGCCGCACGATCGACAATTGCTACAACGAAAACTCCAGTCTGATCTTGGGAACCAAGGGTCGATGTGACTTGTTGCAGCTGCGCATCACTGGTGAAAAGCAATGGCGCTATCTGGGGCCTCTCGACAAAAATCCGGCTTACGACCTGGAACACGTGGCCCTGTTTGAAGCCATCCGAAAGGGCCAGCCGCTGAATAACGGCGATTACATGGCCGACAGCACCTTGATGGCGGTCATGGGCCAGTTGGCTTGCTACACCGGGAAAGAGCTGCGGTGGGAAGACGTAGCAAAGTCGGATTTTTACTACCCGCCGCGCCCCGAAGAAGTCCGGGAGGGCTTGGAGCCGCCCGTGCGCCCCGGACCCGATGGCATTTACCCCGTGCCGTTCACGCCCGGCGTATCAGAGATCGCCCTGTAAGAGGCCCGAAAAGCGCACCTCGCATCGCCGCCAGCCGGGTATAATTGAGACGGGATTTATCCCAGAGTCCCTTCACTCAACAGGAGGACGATGGCCAAGGAGGATTGCATCGAGGTTCAGGGAACCGTCGTGGAGAAATTCCCGAGCGGTTTGTTCAAAGTCGAGTTAGACCACGACAAGAACCACACCGTCCTGGCACACCTGGCTGGCAAGCTCAGGCGGCACCGCATTAAGGTCCTACCGGGGGACCGGGTGACTGTTGAGATGTCGCCTTACGATCTCACCAAGGGCCGGATCACCTACCGTCATAAGTAACCCTCGGGGACTGTCCTGCGCAGGCGAGGCGAAAGTTGACTAGTCCGGTATGATAGGGGCAGGAGGGTGCACAATTGTATGGCCCCGCCCCGCAGCCGGATCCCTGACTTGAACGATTGGATTGAGGAAGAGCTTTACCGCACCTATTTGCACGATCCCTCAGCTGTAGACAGCAGTTGGAGAGAATGGTTCGTTTCTAACGGACACGAAAGCGAGACTGCAACTGCGGTCGAACCCCCCAAACCAGAAGCTCCCCCAGCCCCTGCTCCGTTGGCCCTCAAACCCGGAGAGCGTCTGGAACCACTCATCGGTCCGGCGGCCCGCATCGCCGAGAACATGGACCGAAGTCTCGACATCCCCACGGCCACCTCCCAGCGGGTCGTTCCGGTTAAGGTGCTTGAGGAAAACCGACGGATCATCAACCAACACCTGGCCACTGTCGGCGGCTCGAAGGTCTCGTTCACCCACTTGATTGCCTATGCGATTGTCCGCGCCTTGGAGCGGTTTCCGAACCTGAACTCCGCTTACGTAGTGGGGCCGCAGGGGCCGGCCCGTCTGATCCGGGATTACGTGAACCTAGGTATAGCAGTCGATGTTCCCTCCAAGCGGGACGGGGGGCGCCTGCTGCTCGTACCGAATCTCAAGCACGCCCACCGTATGAACTTTCGTGAGTTCGTCCAGGCTTATGACCAGCTCATCGCGCGAGCACGCTCAGGGAAGTTGACCCCCGAGGACTTTCAAGACACAACCATTTCTTTGACAAATCCCGGCACGGTGGGCACCAGTGCCTCCGTGCCCCGGCTAATGCCCGGCCAAGGCGCCATAGTTGCGACCGGGGCGATTGACTATCCAGCGGGCTACCGTGGGGCTTCGGAACGTTATCGGGCCACCGCGGGCATCAGCAAAGTCATGACGCTCGCCTGCACGTACGACCACCGCATCATTCAGGGCGCCGAGTCCGGAATGTTCCTGGGCTACATCGAGGCCTTACTACAAGGCGAGTTCGAGTTCTACGAAGGAATTTTCGAGGATCTGCGGATTCCTTACCGGCCGGTCCACTGGGAACAGGATCGCGAACCGGAGATCGCCGCTGCGGCGCGGGTCGATCCAGCAGCGGTCAAGCAAGCAGCGGTGTTGCAGTTGATCAATGCTTACCGGGTGCGGGGCCATTTGATTGCCGACCTGGATCCGCTGGGCAGAGAACCGAAGTATCACCCCGAGCTCGACCCAGCGACCTACGGGCTCACCTTGTGGGATTTAGACCGAGAGTTTTTGGCTGGGACCCTGGGCCGTAAGACGGGCGAGGACGGCTGGCAACGCGTAGCGACGCTCCGCGAAATCCTGGAGCGGCTCCGCCAAACCTATTGCGGAAAGATCGGCTGCGAATACATGTACATCCAGCATCCGGAACAGAAGCAATGGCTTCAGGAGCGGATGGAACCCCAAGCCAACAATTGGCCGCTCGTTCAGGAACGCCGTATCCGGATTCTGGATCGCCTGCTCCAGGCCGAAGAGTTCGAACACTTCCTAGGCACCCGGTTTGTCGGTCACAAGCGTTTCTCGCTCGAAGGCGCAGAGTCAGCGATCGTAGTGCTCACGGAGCTGTTAGAGCTGGCGGCCAACGCCGGCGTACAGGAACTGGTCATTGGCATGGCCCACCGCGGCCGGCTCAACGTGCTGGCCAATGTTGTGGGCAAACCCGCAGAACAGATCTTCGCAGAGTTCGAAGGCTACATCGATCCGGAGAGCACTCAAGGGTCAGGTGATGTCAAGTATCACCTGGGAGCCACTGGCACTTACATCACCGCGAACGGTAAAGCGGTGGCGGTTAGCGTGGCCCCCAATCCAAGCCACCTGGAGGCGGTCGATCCGGTGGTGGAAGGCATCGCCCGCGCTAAGCAGGAGCGCGCCGGCGACACCGAGCGTGCCCGCATTATTCCCGTGCTCATCCACGGCGACGCCGCCTTCGCCGGCCAAGGCGTGGTTGCCGAAACATTCAATCTCTCTCAGCTCCAGGGCTACACCACCGGGGGAACGATTCACCTGGTGATCAACAACCAAATCGGTTTCACCACTGGCCCGGAAGAAGCACGCTCGTCCCCATACTCGACCGATGTGGCCAAGATGGTCCAAGCTCCCATCTTCCATGTCAACGGAGACGATCCGGAAGCGGTCGCCCGTGTGGTGGAGATCGCTTTTGAATACCGCCAGACCTTCAAGCGCGACGTCGTCATCGATATGCTTTGCTACCGCCGTCACGGGCATAACGAGGCCGATGATCCGAGCTTCACCCAGCCGCTGTTATACCGCAAGATCCGCGAGCACCCATCCGTAGCCCTGCTCTATACAGAGCGGTTGGTGCGCGAAGGAGTCGTGACGCAAGACTGGGTCAAGCAACGCCGCGAAGCGTACCGTGCCCAGCTGGAGCAAGGTTATGCGATCGCCCAGGCTGGCCAGTCCAAGTTCCAGATTCAAGAACTGGCACCGGTCGAGGAATCCAGCCTCCCGGCTTACTGCCCACGCACGGCGGTCACCCGTGAGGCCATCGAAAAGGTTATTCGGGGCATCACCACACTGCCAGCTGACTTCCGTCTCCATCC
>JAUQPO010000069.1 GCA_030550335.1 Acidobacteriota bacterium | reverse complement strand
CCCTGCCAGATGTCCTCCAAGGCACTACGGAGCGCAGGAACCGTTTGATTCAGGAGCATCTCCGACGGGTCTTCATGCTCGTCTACCGGATCGTCGGTAATGTCGACGATGCTCAGGATCTGACGCAAGAGGTCTTTATCAAAGCGCTCCAACGCGGCTCCCAACTCAAGGACCCGGCGAAGGCGGCCCAGTGGTTGTCAAGGATCGCTACCAACACGGCCATTGACTTCCTCAGGCGACGCGCTCGGGCGCAGCTGTGCGATGTCACCGAGCTGGCGCAGCCGTTAGCGGCTCCTGTTGCGGAACGTCCGGACTGGAGGTTGCTGCAGAGCGAGCGATGCTCGTTGCTTGAAGAAGGCCTGCAAGTTTTGACGGAGCGGGAACGACTGGCGTTGGTCCTACGAGATTTGGAGGGGCTTCCAGCCAGTGAAGTCGCACGACGCCTGAATTGTTCGAAGGCCACCGTACGCTCACATATCGCCAATGCGCGGGTCAAATTCCGCCGCTTCCTGGAGGCAAAAGGGCTATGAGGCACCCGTCGTTGGAAGAGCTGGCTTTGTGGGCAGGAGGAGAACTGCCCTGGTGGAAGAAGCCGGGGTTGAGCTGGCATTTGAAGCGCTGCACCTCCTGCCGTAGCCAGGCCGACAAGTTCGTCCACCTCCGCAGCTGGCTGGAGCAAACGGCTCAAGGGTTGCCCGAAGGCGTTGACTGGGACCGGTTGGCGGCAGAAATGGCAGCGAACATTCGCCTCGGCCTGGCGGCTGGCGAGTGTGTGGGTGAGCCAGCCCGGAGTGCTTCCCCGGTACATCGGTGGATCGCTGTGGCCAGCGCGGTTCTCATGTTGGTGGTCGGGGTCATGTGGTGGTTGCACGTGCCTCGAACCCGCCCGGCAGTTCGCTCGACGGAACCCGACATCGTCGTCCAGGTAACGGGCGAGGGGATCGAACTCAAGGGGGCTCATGGGGCGATGACACTTATCGTGCCCCGTCGAGAGGCCTTCGTCGCAGCCAGTTCGGCTGGAAGCGTTAGTGCTTCGTACTTGGATGAGCAAACGGGTTTGGTGGTGGTGAGTGATGTTTACCTCCACTAACAGTGGTTGGTTGGGCTGGGTTCTTTGTGGTTGGTTTGCAGTTGTGGGGTTTGCCCAGACGAACCCACCCTCGCTGTCGCCGTCCTTCGCTGTCGACTTCCCGCCGGATTCACCGGTCACTTTCGCCAGCGCCAACTGGGAGGCTATAGAGGTAGAGCCTCGCGCCGGGATGGCCCTCCTGCGCGTCCGCGCCACGTTGAGCTTGAAGAACACAAGCAATCAGAGCATTCGCGGCATCACGCTGGTCGTGAGTTCCCAGGAAGTCACCCCGGGCGGGAAAGCGAGCGTTTCGGTCCCTGGCCTAAACGTCAAGCCCGGAGACGTCTTTCCGGTGCGCATTGACCTACGCCTCCTACAACCCCCCACTGGGGCGGTGGCGCCCACGGTCCGAATCGGGTTGGATGGTGTGCTGTTCGAACACCTGGCCTTCTACGGCCCGAACTTGTTGAACAGTCGGCGGAGGATGATCGCTTGGGAGCTGGAGGCGGAACGGGACCGTGCCTACTTCCGGCGCGTTTTGCGGGAGCAAGGTCCCGAGGGGCTCCGCCGAGCGTTATTGGCGAGCTTGTCTCGGCAGAACCGCGTGGCGCAAGCGAGTGTCCGCATGTCCGCCGTGCCGGTGCTGGGGACCTCGCAGGGGGAAGTTTTACAGCTTGCAGTGGTGCAGCTACCGGGGGCCCCGGTAGAACTTACGGGAGGCTCGGTTCACATGACCCACGCCCGGACGATGATCCCGCGAATTCGCGTCCGGAACCAGTCAGGCCGGCCTGTGCGCTACGTGGAAATCGGCTGGTTCGGTCGGGACCCTTCTGGCAATCCGCTGGTTATGGGGTCGCTTCCTGGGGAGTTGGATCTGCCTCGGGGAGCTTCGAAAGAGCTGGTGGGTACTGCCAGTTTGCAGGTGCTAGCAGGGCGCCGCATCGAGACCCTCACCGGTTTCGTTCGACAAGTCGAGTTTGCCGATGGCAAGCTTTGGATTCCCGCGCGCGAGGAGTTGGAAGCGGCGGGTTTGGGAGGTGTACTCCCGTCGCCTGAGGAACAGCGCTTGGTGGAGTTGTATCGGCGGCAAGGTTTAGGGGCGGTGATCGAATGGCTCGAAGGCACTTCGCGACGATAAACACGGACGTGCGTGAGACGAGCTGAGGATCCGAGAAGCGAAGACGGCAAGCGGAGGGGTCCCCAAATTCCTTGTCCTCAGGACGCCGATACGAGCTCGTGGATTTTGATCACGAGTTGGACCTCGTTCACAGGGATCCCAAGTGTGGCTGCGATTTGTTCCGGGGGCTCACCTTTGTGATGCAAGCGCAGAATCTGGCTACGGCGGTGCAGGTTGATAGAGGGACGCAAGGGCGACAGTGCGGGGAGTTGGGAACTTTGCTGTTCCAGCTGGGTCACACGTTCAGCGAGTTTTCCCAGCTGGTTTTGCAGCTCAGCCAGACCGGCTTGGAGTTCCTGTTGCCGCGAATCCAATCGTCGGTGTGCCCGCGCCAGCTCGCGCTTCAACGACACGAATAGGTACAAGCCTGACAGAAGTGCTGCGGACAACAGGCTACAAACGATCAATGATCCAACCCATCCAGTCACCTTCGTACCTTACTCCAAGATGCGTAACCGTTCTTCTGGGCTGATGATCTGCTGAATGCGCACGCCGTAGTTCCCTTCCACGACTACAACTTCGCCACGGGCAATCACGCAGTTGTTGATGATCAGTTCTACCGGATCTGTGACGGATCGCTCGAGCTCGACCACCGAGCCAATGCCCAGTTGCAGGACTTCCTTCAACGGCAGGTGAGTCCGTCCAAAAGAGATTTTTACAGGCAACTCGACTTCTAGGAGGACGCGTAGATTCGGATGTACCTCCAGTAGGCGGCTGGTGGCTGGGACCGCAGGTAGCTCAGCTTCCTGCGCTTCAGACTGTGGCCATAATTGACCTAGCCAATGCAGCAGGTCCCGACCCAGGCGTAATCGGATTCGAGCCGTTATGTCTCCCTCTAGGTTCAGCCGCACCTGAGCGTCGATCCCTAGTTCTGGCTTGTCGACCTCCGCTCCTGTGACCAGATTGAGCGGCTGCTGGACCTTCTGGCTGATCTGGGCTGCCCAGGCGGAGAAAGCCTGCTGGATCGTTTCGCGATAGTTTTGCTTCAGCTGATCTTCGTTGATAGGCTCTTCGAGTCCGGCGGCCAGGCCGATTTGCCGCCCGATGGTTCGTTGGGTCGGCTCATCTGCCCCGGCCCATGCGTTAAGGATCCGGTCGGCTTCGAGCGGCTGGTGCCACCACTTGCAGTTTTCCTCGCTTTCAGGGGCTGGGTACTCCACTTCGGTCTTAGGCCGGAAGCCAGTCATTACTTCGAGGACATCCGCCAGCTGGTTAGCCCACAGCAGGAACAGCCAGCGCTCAAGCTCTCGTTTGGGGTCCAATGTGGGTCGGTTCATACGCCGCTCACCCTCAGCAGTTCATCGCCCAGGCGGGCGTTGTACGGCGACCCGGCTGCGGCGCGGGGTATCCAATGGCCAGCGCCGCTGTATGTAACTGCGGACTCGGAGAATCGCTTGGGATTTCAACTGCGAGATGCGGGATTCATGGAGATGCACGAGTTGCGCGATCTCCCGCAACGTCAGTCCCTCGTGATAGTAGAGGTTAAGTACAGTGCGCTCGATCGGAGGTAACTTCTCGATGGCTTCGGCCAGCAGTTTTTGCAATTCCGACTGCTCAACTAGATGAGCAGGCGACCCTTCCTCGTCGTCGGCCAGGTACTCCCAGACATCGCGCCCACGCTCGTCGCGGCTGGGTTGAAGCACTCCTAAGGTGATCTCCCGAACGTCATCGAGCAACCACTGGTGGTACTCTTCCAGCGTTACCCCTAGCTCCTCGGCGATTTCCTCCTCGGTAGGGCTCCGATGAAGCTTTTGCTCCGCTGCTTGAATCGCCGCTTCGATCTGCTTGGCTCGGCGCCGGTGCTGGCGAGGTGCCCAATCCAAGCCTCGGAGGCTGTCCAGGATCGCTCCCCGAATTTTGTACTCCGCATAGGTCTTTAGCTTGACGTTCAGGCGCGGATCGTAATTGTCGATGGCGGAGATCAGACCCACGATGCCGGTCGAGATTAGATCATCCAGACTAACCGACTTGGGTAACCGTTCGTGGATTCTTCGCGCGATCAGCCGGACTTGCGGCAGATGCTCCAGAATCAAGCGCTCGCGTTCTTCGGCTTTGAGTTTTGGACTGGATTCGTAGCCTGCCATGATCCCAGTCCTGCTTCGCTGGCCCTATGCGGCCGCAGCTTTGCCCAGGCCCAGCCCCGGCGTCTGCGGGCTGCTAACACTCGCGAGAGAGCATGCTTGGACGCTGCCATCGCCCAGCAGGAGGCTTGCCAGGGATTGCCCGGTCGCTTCGACCAAGTCTTCCGGTATCCCTGGGCCGTAAGCCAGGAACGAGATCGGCAATCCCAAGGCGGCCAGCTGCAGGATGGTCCCTGGGGTTCCGGTCTCGTCCAGGTGCGTGAAGATCAGCCGATTTGGCCGGAACCGCTGGTAGGCTTCCATCGCACGCTCTAAATCGGACGGTTTGGCGGACGCCCTTAGGGTCAAGATCACGTCGCGCTCACCGCATCGCTCTAGCGCCGATATGACCTCCGCCGCGGCGTTTAGTTCGCGCAGGCTGTAGCCTGGGGTGTCGATCAACACCAGCGCCTTGTTGCGGACCGGTTCAACTAGCGAGGGTAGGATGAACGGCGGGTCGACCAACTGGAAGCTGGCGCCGATCAGGCCGGCGTAACAGCGCAGCTGCTCGCCGGCAGCAATCCGCCACCCATCGAGCGAAAAGATCTGTACCGGCCGGCGCCGCAGTACACCCCAGCGGATAGCCAGCTTGATCAGGGTGAGGGTTTTGCCAGATCCGGGTGGACCGACGAACGCTACAGGTTTGCCCTGAGGTTCCACTGGCTCCAGAGGCACCGCATGGGACAATTCTTCGCCGAGAATGGCTTGCCATTGTTCCCGCTCTAGCTGTGCCGCAGGCCGAGCAGACAGCCGTGATGCTAACCGGTCCAGCAGCTCGCCAGGGACTCCGCGGCTGGCCAGTTCTGCCAGGAGCTCGTGCGCTGGGCCACGCACAGTTGCCGGCGCCGGCTCACCCATCCGGGTCTCCAGTCGTTGCTCCACACGCTCCAACTCCCGGCGGAGACGGTTCAGCTCTTGCATCATCCACTCGATCCGGTCGGGATTTTCGTTGCCCGTTGGGTGGCCGGCAGGCATGCCTGTGGATCCAGCTGTAGCCGCTCCGACCGAACTCGTCGACTCGGCAGCGAGTCCGAAAACGACCTCATACCGGCCCAGGTGCCGCGTCTCCGGTAAGCTTTCCCGCGAGTACAGCAGGACGGCGTCTGGTCCAAGCTGCCGGGAGGCCTCCGCTAAGGCAGCTTCTACCGAATCGGCGAAATACGATTTGACAATCATGCCCACCTCCTCGTTTCCTGCTCGCCAAAAGCTTTTGCTCGACTCACCGCACCAGTCCGAGCGACACGACTTTCACTCCCGGTGGAATCTCGTTGTGCGAAAGCACAGCCACGCTGGGCAAAGTAGTTTCCAGCATCTGGCGCACGAAATAGCGTGCTCCCGCGCTGGTCAGAAGTACCGTCGGCCCCTCACGCTGGCCGAGCACCGCCGTGAGCCGGTCTAGGATCTCGCGCATTTTTTGGGGCGGTAGATTCAGATGACTGGTCATTTCGGTGTGTTCAGCCGCAGCTTCGATGGCCTGGTCTAGCGACGGGTCAAGCAGCCAGGCCAGCAGCTCTCCCTGGGCGTTCAAATACGGTTGGACGAGCATCCGTCGCAAAGCCTGCCGGACATACTCGGTCAGCAGCACTGGGTTTTTTGTGACTTGGGCCGCTTCGCCCAGGGCCTCGAGGATGGTCGTAGCATCGCGGATTGACACCCGCTCGCGCAGAAGATTCTGCAGCACCTTCTGAACGGTGGCCAGCGAAAGAAGCTTTGGAACCAAGTCCTCGACCACGCGCGGGCTCTCCTGGGCGACCCGGTCCAGGAAATTTTTGGCGTCCTGCCGAGAGAACAGCTCGTGAGCATGGCTGCGGATGAGTTCCGTTAGATGCGTCGCGATCACATTCAGCGCATCGACAACCGTGTAGCCAGCCTCCCGCGCTTGCTCGGCAAGGTGACTGGGAATCCACAGGGCGGGCATGCCAAATGCTGGTTCGCGGGTGGGCGTGCCAGGAAGCTGCCGAGCCTCGCCGATCGCAGGGGGCAACGCCAGATCACACCCTGTGACGATCTCGTAGCGACCAATCTCGACCCCTTTGAGCAGGACACGATACTCGCCTGCTTTTAGGGACAGGTTGTCCGTGACTCGCACAGCCGGGAAGATGTAACCCAACTCTGCAGCCAGCTGTCGGCGGATGCCCGCTATGCGCTGGAGCAAGGGTGACTGGGGGCCTCCTTCGACCAGCTTGATCAACCCCAGACCTACTTCCAGGGCCAAAGGATCAACTCGCAAGAGTGACTCTAACGTGTCCGCCGGCTTGGCCTTCGGTGCTTCGACGGGCGGCTTAGTCTGTTGAGGCACCTTTCGGCTCAATTGCCAGGCACCTGCTCCGACGGCTGTCCCCAGCAGAAGGAAAGGAACCTTAGGCAAACCTGGGAAGGCGGCCATTGCGATCAAGACCCCGGCGGCCAGGTACAAGGGCTGGACGTTGCTGAAAACCTGTTTCTGGACATCCAGGCTCAACTTCGACTCCGAGCTTGCCCGCGTAACAATCAACCCGCCGGATACCGAGATCATCAGCGCGGGGATCACGGTCACGAGGCCGTCGCCGATCGTCAGCACGGTATATGTGTGCAAGGCGTCGGATAGGCTCATGCCGTGTTGCAGGACGCCGATCAGAAACCCGGCCACAATGTTGATGGCGGTGATGATGATGCTGGCCACAGCGTCGCGCTGGGTAAACCGGGAAGCGCCATCCATGGCTCCGTAGAACTCGCTTTCCAGGGCAAGCTCTTTGCGCCGTCTCCGGGCTTCAGCTTCGTCGATGAGCCCGGCGTTGAGATCCGAGTCGATCGACATCTGACGTCCGGGCATGGCGTCCAATGTGAAGCGTGCCGTGACTTCGGAGATACGCACAGCTCCGTGGTTGATCACCACGTATTGGATGGCGATCAGCACGAGGAAAATCACCGCGCCGACGATGTAGTTGCCTCCCACCACGAAGTTGCCGAACGCCTGAATGACCTGTCCGGCGGCATCCGTGCCGGTATGACCGCGCAACAGGATCAAGCGCGAGGACGAGACGTTGAGGGCAAGCCGGAACAACGTCATCAAGAGCAGCACCGTTGGGAAGACATTGAAGTCAACCGGGCGCGAGATGTACATCGAGACCAGTAGGATCACCACCGAGAGCGTGATATTGGCGCTGATGAGGATGTCCAGCAACAGCGGCGGCATCGGCGTAATCATCGCCACGACGATGGCGAGCACGGCCAGCGGTACCGCGAGCTCAGCCCATTTGATCCGTGGCAGAGCGAATTCCAATCCGGCTGAGGCACCTGCTGAGCTGGCCCGGCGGGCAGATGCTTTGCCGGGCAGCGTTACAGAGTGAGCCGGAGCGTCGCCCACGCTTGGTACCGGGCTAGTGACCGCAGCCATAGATCACCTCGCAAGTTTTCGGACGGGCGTCCGCGGGCTTTGAGAGTAGCGCTGCAGTCGGTAGATGTAGGCCAGGATTTCGGCCACTGCGCGGTATAGATGCACGGGAATTTCTTGCCCAACTTCGACCGAGTGATAGAGCGCCTGAGCGAGCGGTGGGTGCTCGACCACAGGTACGCCGTGTTCGATCGCTAGCTGACGGATCCGCAACGCTAACCAGTTCTTGCCTTTGGCAACCACGCGCGGGGCTGCCATGATCTCCATCTCGTACTGCAGGGCTACTGCGTAATGCGTCGGGTTGACGACCACTGCTGTGGCTTTCGGGACCGCGGCCATCATCCGGCGCCGTAACAACTCCCGTTGCATCCTCCGGATGCGCGCTCGGGTGTACGGATTGCCCTCGACTTCTTTCAGCTCCTCGCGCACTTCTTGTTTGGTCATGCGCAGCTGTTTGATGTAGCGCCGGTTCTGCCGGTAAAGATCGACCAAGCCCCAAACCACGAAGAGCACCACACCCCGCCACAGCAGCTGCTTGACCGAGTGGCCCAGCTGGACCACACCGGCGTTCGCGTTCATGAGCGGGAGCCGAACGATCAGATCCCAGTTTTCTTTCGCTACCCCGTAAACCGCCAGCAGGAACAAGGGCAGCAACACCAGTGCCTGGAAGAATTGCGGGATATTGTGAGCGGCAAGCTGCTTGAGCTTCTGCACAGGGTCCAAACGCTTGAAATCGGGAAGCAGACGCTTGAACGAAAATCCTGCGCGGGTGGAGGCAAGTTGGACCAGCAAAGCGAATACCGACAACAAGCCCCCAAGGAAAACCAGCGGCAAGGCCGCTGGCAGTAGCACCTGGCGAGCAATCCAGATCACGCTCTGAAAGCTCAATGGGATCGATCCCGCAAAGGTTAGGAATTGAGTCACCAGCTTCCCCAGGGCTTGGACACACGTAGCGGAGGCCGCTACCAGCACCGCCGCTGAGGCGGCAAAGTGCAGCGAGGAAACGAATTCTCGGCTGACCGGAAAGTGTCCCTCGCGACGAGCTTTCTCGATCCGCCGCCGCGTGGGCTGCTCGGTGCGCTGTCCCTGGTCGGCCATCGCTCATCCGCTCGCTCCAAGCCACAGGCGGACCCACCGGAAGGCGGTCGTTGCCGCGTCGCGGTAGAGCACGGGCAGCAGGCCTGCGGTAGCGGCAAGGACCACCATCGACACGAGCATCTTGGCTGGGAAGGCCAGGCTGATCAGCTGCAGCTGCGCGTTGATGCGTCCGAGCAGAGCCAGGGCCAGGTCGATCAGAACAAGGATCGCCACAACCGGCAGTGCCATCCGCACTGCAGTCGAGAACATGACTGTGCCCAGCTGCTTGACCATACTGAAGCCATCCAAGCTGGGGCTAACCGGCGTACCGGGCGGAAGCGTTTGCAAGCTCCAGGCGAAAGCCCGCACGATCTGCCGGTCTAGCCCCATTGCGAAGAACATCAGACCAGCGACCAAGTGGGTGAGAATCTGCAAAACGCTGGTGTCGGCTTCGGTCGTTGGATCGATCGTGGCCGCATAGCCGTAGCCAGCCTGGAGCCCAAAAATTTGGCTGGCCAAGACGAAGGCTTCATTCAGCAGCAGAAGCGCTACACCGATGGCTATCCCTAGAGCGGCCTCGGAGAGTATCACCAAGGCAAAGCTCCAGATGCTCTGGGGCATGGTGCTCGATGGTGGCCAAGCAGGCCGCAAGGCTATAGCCAAGCTGATGGTCAGCCAGGCGCGCACAGGTGCAACAGCCTGCCGTAAGCCGGGCAAGGGGAGGAAGCTGATCGCTCCGCCTATCCGAGCGACGACCAGCAAGAAGCTCCACACGGTGCTCAACGGGAAAACGAGCTCAGCCGGCATAGCGCCCAAAATCGGAGAACAGTCTCACGGTGTACTCGATCAACTTGCCCAGCATCCAGGGCAGCGCAAGGAATGTCGCTACGAGAAATGCCGCCAGACGGGGTACAGTGGCGAAGGCTGAGTCCTGCATCGAAGTGATGATCTGGATGAGACTGAGCACGACTCCAGCCATGAAGCCGATGCCCAGCAATGGCAGGCTGAGCCAGAACGTGGTGATCAACATGTGCCGAAGCAGATCGATCACCTCTTGTGTGCTCATCGCCGCTGCCTCTTACGGGCTGAAACTCTTGACGAGCGAGCCGACGACCAGATTCCACCCGTCCACCAGGACGAACAACAGCACCTTGAATGGCGCCGAGATCATCACCGGCGGCAGCTGCACCATACCGATCGACAGGGTTACGGAGGCGACCACAAGGTCGATGATGAGAAAGGGCAGAAACAGTACGGCTCCGATTTGGAACGCCGTGCGAAGCTCCGAGAGGATATATGCGGGGATAAGGATGGAGAGCGAGACATCCTCCGGGCGTGCCGGTGGGCTTGAGCGGGAAATTTCGACCATCATGCGCAGGTCTTTCTCGCGTACGTATCGCAAGAGGAAGTTTCGCAAGGGAGCTTCGGCCCGCTGAGCAGCTTCCTGCCAAGTGATTTCACCGCGATCGAGGGGCAGCCAGCTATCCGTGTACACCTGCGCCAGGACAGGGCGCATGATCAGTAGTGTTAGAAACAGTGCCAGACCGATCAGTACCTGATTGGATGGCGTGGTGTGGGTACCCAGAGCCTGTCGCAGGAAGTGGAGCACGACCGTGATACGCAGGAACGGTGTCATCGAGACGAGAACCGCAGGAAGGAGCGTGAGGGCGGTCAGTAGCAGGACAATCTGCATGGGAACGCTGAGCGTTCCTGGTGAGCCAGTCTGGTTCAATGGAATGCCAAAGATGGCGTTCGACGTTGCCCCATGGCCCAGGTTCGCTCCGACGTTCGCCAGCATTAGCAATAGCGTTCCATACCGCATCGGTTGGTCTCCCCGCTGTCCACTCGGAGAGCTTGTTCGGGATTTGAGAGGAACCACTCCCAAGGGTGGTCCGCTAGCAGTGTGCACCCGCCCGGAAACACCACCAGAAGCAATCCACGCTGGCCAGCGCGGACGAGCTGAAGGGAATGTTGCGGACCGAGCGGCAACCGGCTTCGCAGCTCCAGCAAGCCACTGTGACTGCTAGAAGGCAGGCGGGGTGCACACCGCCGCAGGAGCCACACCAGCGCTCCCAGTGCTCCTAATACGGTAGCCACAGCCAATAGTTGTGTCCCGAGTTCCATTCCTTGATCGTGTTCAATACGGTTCCGCCAGATCCGTCAGGCGTACTCCCACGTTGCCCTCTAACACAACCACTTCCCCTGAGCCGATCAACGTGCCACCGACGCGCACGTCAATGTTTTCCCCAGCCGACCGGTCTAGCTTTAGGACTGACCCCACTTTCCACTGGAGGATTTCCGCCAGGCGGAATCGTTTCCGATCGAGCTCCACGTCGATCGCGATGGGAATGTCCGCCAGGTGTGCTAGCTTTTCATCCATGCTCATAACCGGCCCTCAGCTGGGTTAGCGCTTCAGGTTGATCGTTTCCTGGCTGAGCTGATCCACGGTGGAGATGACTCGTGCGTTGGCTTGGTAGCCGCGCTCGTAAACGATGAGGTTGGTGAACTCCTCGGCGATGTCCACCGTGGAGTTCTCGATGGAACCCCCGATAATATTGCCGCGGCCGCCGGTGTTGGGAAGACCAATCGCCGGCAAGGCGCTGCGAGCGCTCAATTGGAACAGGTTATTCCCCACGGCGATCAACGACTCCGGGTTGCGGATCGAAGCCAAAGCCACTTGGCCCACCACGCGCTGCTCACCGTCCGAATATTGGGCAAGCACAATGCCACCGTCGGCGATGCCCACACGCAACAGCTGAGCGGGTGGTGAACCGTCCTGAGCATTGGCCGCCAGTGCCGACGGCTGAGCGTATTGGGTGATGCGTGGTTCAGCGCCGTTGTAAAGATGCCAGGTGATCTCCATGTCAGCTGCGCCGTTGACGAGCCCAGTGATTTGGATCGATGGCATAGGGGCATCCGGTGGGGGATCGGTGAGCAATCCGGTGGGGCTGAACGTCAAGGTTCCGGTAACCGGTGTGATCGGGGCGGTCACATCGCTGTCGGGGAAACGGATCTCGTACGTCCACTGGTTGGGGGTATCAGTTTTGGTGAACTGGACCGTGAGGATGTGCGCAGCACCCAGCGAGTCGTAGACCTGGAGTGACGTGGTGAACGTGTCGCCGGTTTTGGCCTGGGCGTCTAGGTTGAGGTCCAGAGAGAACGTGGTGGTCGCCGATGGAGGCTTCAGTGCACCGACAGGGATTCGGATGTCAGAAACCGCTCCCCGGGTATCCAGCACGCCGTTGACTTCGGTCCAACCTTGCACGTACTCACCGGTGGCGGTCATCAGGTAGCCGTCTTTGTCGACTTGTAGATTCCCGCTGCGGGTGAACAGTATGGCTCCGGTCTGGTTGCGGACGACGAAGAACCCGTCGCCTTGGATGGCCACGTCCAGCGCTCCGGAGCTCGATTGGATGGCACCTTGGGAAAAACGGCGCAACGTGATCGGACGGCCGACACCGAAACCGACCTGGGTCTTACCCAGGCCTGAGCCGATCGATTGCGTGACCAGGTCGTAGAAGGCGACAGCACTGGCCTTGAACCCGGGCGTGTTGACGTTGGCCAGGTTGTTTCCCACGATATCCACCGCAGTCGAATGAGCCCGGAGCGCGGAGAGCGATGCAGAGAAGGATCGGAACATGGTCTAGCCCTCCTTTGCTGAAGACTGTGAACTGGAATTCCCCGGCGATTCGCTCGAATCGGACCGCCCCGCTTGGAGTCGTTCCTCGAGCAGTTTCTGGATCGCCTGTAGCTGTTGCCCGAGGTTGATCAGCTGCTCCAGCTCGGAAAATTGCGCCAGCTGACTGAGAAATTGCGTACCTTCGAGAGGATTCATCGGGTCTTGATGCCGGATTTGGGCTACCAGGAGCCGCAAGAATGCCAGCTTGTCGAGCTCGGCTTGTGCACGCTGGTTGCTTCGAGCGCGCGCCTGCATCTCGATGAGTTCCTCGATGGGCGCAAAACGAACGTTCGAAACGCTCACTGTTTACCCTCCGCTCGGTGTATGGTTGCAGTCGTCGTTTCTGCCAGCCAGGCCTCGCGCCAGGCTTGCTCCCGATCCTCGTTAGCTTGCTGCTGCGAGGGCTCGTCACTGCCGTCCCAGCGCCTTCCAGATGGAGTCTCCGACGACCACCCGTCGTTTGATTCTTGTGATT
>JAUQPO010000068.1 GCA_030550335.1 Acidobacteriota bacterium | reverse complement strand
GCGCAGCGCCAAGAAGAGCGGCCGTGCCAGAACCGACGGAGGCTATGAGTAGGGCAAAGTTAACCAGGTGAAGCAGCCAGGGTCCTCCGACAAGCCCGGCGACGTGCACGAAAGCGGTGTCGACGTCAGGGAAGGAGGTGTAGTCTGGCCAGGCGAGTTGGGCCAGGTAAACTTCCAAGCTCGCCAGGATGCCGGTGAACAGACAGGTCAGTACCGTGGCCAGTAGTACATTGCGGCGCGGGTTTTCGACCTCCTCCGAAAGCGTGGAAATTCCATCGAAGCCGATGTAGGTCAGGGCAGCGATGGAAGTCCCGGTCAAGACAGCGCCGAAATCGAAATGTTCTGGGTCGTAGAACGGCCGGGTAAAGCGGGCCCAACTGAGGTCTGGCGAGCGGTTGAGGTAACGGAGCGATGCCGTGACAAACAGGACGATGACGATCCCCAGCCCCAACGTCAAGGCTTGATTCGTCCGCGCCGAGGCCTTGATGCCCCGGAGGTTGAGTGCAGTGAACAGGCCGGCGAAAAAGAGCACCCAAACGGGGTACGGGATTTGGGGAGCGACGTTGAGGGCGGCTTTGCTGCACCAGACGGTACACAGAATGGGATTGATCATGTAGTCCATGGCCATGCTCCAGCCGGTGATGTAGCCCAAGGCGGGATGGAGTTCGCGGCCCACGTATGTGTAAGCCGAACCCGCGGAAGGGTATGCACGGGCCATTCGACCGTAGCTGATCGCCGTCAACAGCATGGCGACCATGGCGATCAGCACGGTGGTGACCACATGACCTTGGGCCTGACGGGCTACCACGCCGAACAGCGGCATTGGCGCCGTGGGCTGGATGACCACTATGCCGTAGAAGACTAGATCCCAAAGGGTCAAAACGCGGCGCAAGCGCGCTGGCGCAACGCTGTCATCCTTGTGCATGAGTTCAAGGGATCACACGGAAATTGCCGCGCAGCCGAATATCGGCGCATGAGCTTCCGATCATGACTTCAAACTCTCCTGGCTCTACGACCCACTCCATGTGGCGGTTCAGCAATGCCATGTCTTCCCAACCCAGCGTGAATCGAATCGTTTGTTGCTCGCCGGGGCGCAGGCGGACCTTCGAAAACCGCCGCAAGCTCATGATGGGCGTGGAGACAGAGCTCACCACGTCGTCGATGTACAGCTGTACCACCTCGGCGCCTTCGCGCTGGCCAGTATTTCTGATTCGGAAGCTAACGTCCACACGCCCGCCGGCGCGGATTTGCTTGGGTTCAATACGCAGATCCGAGTATTCGAATGTCGTATAACTCAGGCCGTGGCCGAAAGGAAACAGTGGCGTGGCATCCATGTCCACGTAGCCCCGCTGCTTGATCCAGTAGGCCTTAGAGGGCCGGTAGTTGTAATAGACGGGCAACTGTCCGACGTGACGAGGAAAGGTCACCGGAAGTTTGCCGCTCGGATTGACATCGCCAAACAATACCTCCGCCACAGCCAGACCACCTTGCTCTCCTGGAAGCCACGCTTCCACAATCGCGGGTACGTGCTCCGCCACCCAGCGGATCGACAGTGGACGCCCGTTGACCAGCACGACCACGGTTGGTGTTCCGGTCGCGTGGACCGCCTGGATTAGCTGCTCTTGCAAGCCAGTCAGGTCGAGGCTCGCCACATCGCGACCTTCACCATTGGTGCCATCGGGTGCCCTGCGTTCCTGCTCGCCCACCACCACGATCGCCACGTCGGATTCCGCAGCCAGCCGAGCAGCCTTGTCGATCTCGTTAAGGGTCGTCCCGACCACCTTGCACCCTTCTACGTAGCGGACGTCGGTCCGCGGCGAGACGACCCTGCGGATGCCTTCGAGCACGGTCACGATATCTTGCAGGATCGTACGCGAGGTGTAGTCCCCGAGCAGGTTCCGCTCATGGTGGGCATTGGGGCCGATGACCGCGATGCGTTTAAGGTCCTTCCGCAGAGGCAGGAGATTGCCCTCGTTCTTCAGCAGGACTATCCCCTCTCGCGCGGCCTCCAGCGCCAGCCGTCGATGAGCTTCTCGGTCCAGCTTCTTCAGTGCGTAATCAGGATCCACGTATGGGTGCTCAAACAAGCCAAGCCGGAACTTTTGTGCTAGCACGCGGCGCACCGCTCGGTCCAACCATTCTTCCGGCACACTGCCTTCGCGCACGCTCTGCAGCAGATCTTGCATATAGCCGCTTTCGTACGAGATGCCGACGTCCACACCGGCCCACAGGGCGATTTGGCCGGCTTCTTTCTGATCGTGGGCCACGCGTTCGTACACCAGGGTCCCGATCCCGCCGCCCTCGCTCAGCACCAATCCTTGGAAGCCGAGTTCCTGGCGGAGAATTTCCGTAAGCAATCGGCGGGAGGCGTGCGCCGGCACCCCGTCAATGCTCGGGTAAGTAGCCATCACACCCAGGGCACCCGCTTCGCGGATCCCAGCCACCCAGGGCGGCAGAAAGATCTCGCGTAGCATCCGCTCGGAGATCTCCATCGCACCGCGTTCCATGCCGCTGACGGGTTGGCTTTGGCCCGGATAATGACACAAGCCGGCTATGGCCTTGTCTGGGCGGGAAACATCGTCGCCCTGGATGCCCCGCACGATAGCGTACGCGATGCGACTGCAGAGATAGGGATCTTCGCTATAGCCTTCCTCGTTGCGTCCCAGCCGCGGGTCACGGTTCGGCTCGATCACGAGGGTGAACAGTTGGTGGATGCCGACGGCGCGAGCTTCCGCGGCTACGGCAGCATAAATGCGCTCGATCAGGTCCATGTTCCACGTGCTGCCGAGCGCAGGTCCTTCTGGGAAAATCGTTCCGCCTGAGCACATCAGGCCGTGCGTACCCTCTTCGGTTTGCAACAGTGGAATGCCGAGACGCGTCTGTTCTACGGCGATACGCTGGAGTTCGTTGAAGAAGGCCACTTGCTCGGCTGGGCCCCCGGGGAGGATGTTGTCTGCGAGGGTAAAGAAGCCGCCAATAGGACCGAGCCATGGCTCGTGCTTGCCTGCGGCCAGTCGGCGGCAGGTTTCGCGTTTTTCTTCGATGGTTTTGCCCAGCTCGCGCAGGTACACACAGGGCATATTGATTTGGCCGATCTTCTCCTCAAGCGTCATTCGCCGCAACAGGTCCTCGACTCGTTTCGGAATGGGCTGTGTGGGGTCGCGGTAGAGAGGTTGGGAAGGTGGCTGGGTGGTCGGGCGAATAGCCCAAGCTCCCAGCAACAGCAGTACCACCGGCGCCCAACCCCAGGAGAACAACTTGCGGGGAGACACGCTCGGAATCTGCATGCACCTTATAATAGTCCGCACCCGAGCGCGGCTTTCCTTGACCGACCGGTCCCGGTCCAAGTTCGCTAGGTGGCTTGCCTACATTTTGTGCTAGCCCGCGAGTTTAGCTGGCTCGTGGCCGATCTCGAGCACCGCCGAGGCAGTCCAACACTTGCTCGATCCGCAGGACTGCGGGCAGCTCCCATGTGGCCATAGCGAATCCCACCGAGGAGCTCCAGTCCAATCCTCCGTGGGTGCTTTTCAGCTCGACAAACCACTCGAAGACCGGTTTGCCGTAGTGGTAGCCAGGAGCCAAGCTGGCGACGACATCGCAGCGGTTGACCACGTGGTAGCTTTCCGCCCAAGCTCGGATGCGGTGGAGCGTGTCCGGATAGGGCTGGTGCAAGACGAGCGCGCGGAGTAATTCGGGGTGATGGATCCGGTAGCCACGCCGGGTTTGTTCAGCTGAATAGGCTTCGAGTAGCGGAACCAATCCCAGCACGTCGCCCTGGTCGGCGGAGTACCAATATGTGGTTCCTTGGAAGTCCCAGCGGATGCTAGCCCGTTGCCCCTGGCGGTTTTGGATCACTACCGAGTTCGCCTCTTCAAGATAGAGCGTCAAGTCTACACCCGGCAACGAGACCATATCTGCAGCCAGGTGAGCCCTTGCCTCCGGGTGGCAGTACAGGGCTACAAAACCTACAAGCCCGTACTCGGGGATCACGACGTCTGTCGGGCGCACCAGATGGGTGCGTGGACGCCAGCCAGCTTCTCGGAGGCCGCTTCGCACTGGAACCATGCGGCTCGGCTGAAGGGTGTTGCCGTGGTCGCTGAACAACAGTACGTTCAGCCCCTCGTCGCGCTCCTCCAGTAATCGCCGCATCGTTCGCTCGACTTCGAGGAGTAAGTTCCGCAGCTGGTCGGGCTCGAGTGTATGCAACGCTGCATCGAAGCTAGCCAGGTGCGCCACGAATTGCTTTTTCTGCGATCGCTTGACTCGCTCGCATAGCCTCCCCAGGTCGGCCAGCGCGAATTCCTCCGGGAAAACGAAATGGAGTCCTTTCCAAAGGCCGGGCTCGGTGTAGTCCAAGCGCCGCAAGTAAGGAAACGGCCCGCCGAAGACCGTGAGTGCGGATCCACCCCGGAGCCTATTCCTGCGGATATCGAAGAACCGGTGCTCGTAGCCTGGAACTGGAGGGGCGTGGAGAGCGGCCGTGAGAGCCACTTCGCTGTGGGAGGGAAAGGTGCTGACGACTGGGCTCGGTCGGTGGAACATGCGAAAGTGGCCGTCGTTCCAAAGCTGAGCCATCAAGTTGAACGGCACTCCATCCACGCAAATGGCCAGCCAGCGCTCGCCGGCTGATACTGGGTGGGGGGAACGACCGCCTACCAGAGACATCCTTAACGGTTTGACGTGCCGGAGGCTCGGGCCGCTCCCTAAACCGCTGGATACTTACTCTGGTTCAGCGACGTGCAGTGGGTTTGGGTGGCCAAGCTTCTTCACCTGGCTCAGCGTCCGGTTCGGCTCGGACACCAATCTTGCTCAGCAACACTATGTCTACCCGTCGATTGCGTGCGCGACCTTCTTCTGTATCGTTGGGGGCCACTGGGGCGTTGGCAGCATAGGCCGCGATGGAGAGTCGGTCCTCAGGTAGGCCAAACCGGTCTCGGAATAACTCCAGCATGGCAATAGCGCGTGCCGCGGACAGTTCCCAATTGCTCTTGAACCGGTCGTTGTGAATCGGTATAGGGTCGGTGTGACCTTCTAGCCGGACCGGATTGGGAAGCGTTTTGATCACCTGAGCCACCTTAGCGATAGCCTGCATGTTCTCTTCAGAGACCGTGGCGTCCCCGGACTTGAAAAACGCGCCTTCTTGAAAGCTCACGACCAAGCCGCGGGGTTGCAGGCTCACGTGCATCTTACCGGCCTCGATCTCATCCTTGAGCTGCTGGACGAGGTAACTCAGTACCGGGCGCAATTCAACCACTGCACCGCCAAGACCCTCATCCAAACCTTCTTTCGGGCCTTGATGCCGGACGATGCCTGCACCTCCCGGGCCTTTGCGTTGCGCGTTGCCTTGACCCAGGTCGTTGACCGTTCCACCTAGTACGCTGGCGAGCAAAGCCGTGAAACCCCCTTGCTCCAAAGCGCGCCGGACCGACTCCGAGACTCGCTCAGCCCGAGCACGGTCCGCTTGAGAACTGGCGTAGAGAACCACGAAGAACGCAAACAACAGCGTGAGGAAGTCGGCCCAGGAAACCATCCACCGATCCGGATTCTGATGGGACTTCATGGCTCATCCTTTCAGCCGGCGCTTTGGGCTGCGCTGATGTGGCTCCAATCTTGCGGTCGTTCCCTTTCTTCGCTTCGGCGCAATTCCTGTTGGAGGAAAGCTTCCAAGCGGCCACGGAGCAGCCGGGGGTTGAGCCCCTCCACAATTCCGATCACACCGAGGAGCATCAAGCGCCGGAGCTCCGCCTCGTGGTGCGCGCGGGCGCGGATCTTGTTCGCCGCGGGCAAGAAGAGTAAGTTGGCCGAGCCTACTCCGTACACAGTGGCGACGAAAGCGACAGCGATGCCGTGGCCGACCTGCTCAATGTCGGCGAGGTTCTTCATCACTTGAATCAGGCCCAGGACCGCGCCGATGATCCCGATGGTCGGCGCGAAACCTCCGGCCGCTTCGAAAACCCTCGCTTCCGCTTCCCGTCGTTGTGCCTCCTGGGTGATCTCTAGCTCCATAGTGGTTTTGAGGTCGCTCAGGTCGGTACCGTCCACCGCGAGGATGAGTGCCTTACGGAGGAAAGGGTCTTGGATGCGATAGGCATCGTCTTCCAGCCCAATGACTCCTACACGGCGCGCCTTGCGAGCGTAAGTGATCACCTCTTCGATGGCTTGCTCGAACGATCGGGGCTGATCAAGGAAAACACGGACGAGCTGCCGCAAGGCACCTCGTACGACTGGCCAGGGTGTGCTGAGCAGCACCGCACCGAAAGTGCCTCCGAAGACGATGACCGCCGCGGTGTACTGCCCTATATCCTTCAGCTCACCCCCTTCGAGCAACAAGCCTCCCACGATACCGGCCAGCCCGAGGACCAACCCTACAAGGCTGGCTAAGTCCAGCTGGCGACGCCGGCCCTTCGGACTATTCGCCATGGTCCTCTCCAGCCTCCTGGGGACATTGGGCGTTGGGGTGAGCCGCGCTGACCACGGGATAGTTGCCGCGAATCGATTGCCGAAACGCTATGATTCTCCGGATGATTTCTTCGGGGGATTCCAGAACGACAAACTTTCGGCCAGTAGTCAGAGTGATGACAGTATCTGGGGTGGTCTCGATATGTTCGATTAGGTCGGCATTGATGACCACGGGTACATGATTGATCCGCGTCAGACAGATCACCCGGCACTCCTCCCCCTCGGACTCCTTATCGACGATCGCAGCCGGGACTTGAAACAGGTGGCTGTAGAGGCACGGGCCTTGCGGCGAATTCAAGATTTTAGCGCCGGGTTCGATAAGCCTGTCAGGATCAGCCCATGGTTACTATTCCGCGCTCGAGCGAATCGCGTGCAGTGGCTCTGCAGCTTGTGGAACTGCTTCAGGAATATCCTCGGTTCCGCACGATTCGGGGTCGGAAACGAGCCCGGCTGCCGCACGACAGCGGCAGCTGGGAGGAAGAGCGGCGGGAGTTGTTGGAGGCGATCATAGACGGCTTGGCGGGTGTTGCCTCTAGCTCCGACATCGACCCTGTGGAAATTGAAGTCCCGCTGCGGTTACTTGCCTGGTGGCTGTCCCAGGAAGCAGGCACCGGTAACGTAACTGGGAGAACCCCTATCTTCGTGCAGTAGTTTCCCTTTGCACACTCAGTAGGTTTTATCCCAACAGGTTCAGAATGTCCCTGAGTTCGCGCTTGATGTAATCGACAAGCGTGCTGCCTTCCGCTTCCGCCGCAAACAGCTCTCCTTGGCCAGAGGCATCGTCTCGCCGCCGCTGGCGCATATATTGCGCCAGTTTCCGCCTCGCCCCCTCGATCGTGTACCTCTCTTCGTACAACAGGCGTTTGATTTCCAAGATGAGCTCAACGTCTTTCCGGCGATAGAGTCGCTGGCCGCGGCCGGACTTTTTCGGGGCTATCATCGGGAATTCGGTTTCCCAGTACCGCAGCACGTGCGGGCGAACGCCGGTAAGGCGGCTCACCTCCCCGATGCGAAAGTAGAGCTTATCCGGGAGCTCTTGGGTCACAGCTTTGGTCGCCTGTTCCGGAGCAGGCATGAAAGCCCTCGCTGACAATCCTACGTGAACGGGAGCTGGCAATCAACGTGCCCCCGCTGTTTGGGCCCGAGTGCCTGCTGCCGGAACGACGCTTCGCACAAGCTCTTACCAGTCAACCACCAGCTTGCCTTCTTCGTTCAGATGGGGGTAAGGTCCGCCCCGGCGGAAGTCATCGATGATGTACTTGTCGAACTCAGGCGTGGGCTCGAAATATCCAGGCACACGCAGGTGTTGTTTGACGACATCGTCGTTGAGCTCCACGCCCAGACCCACGTTGTCCGGGACCTCGATGAATCCCTTGTTGACGATTGGCTTCGAAACGCCCGTGACCAGGTCGTCCCACCAGGGGATGTCGACAGCATGATTCTCGAGTGCCAGCAAATCTTTGAGTGTTGCAGCTACGTGGACGCAGGCCATACAGCCCACCGGCGAACCAGCAAAGTGGAGTGCGGTGCGGATGCCGTGCATGACAGCATAATCGGCAATGCGTTTAGTTTCTCGGACGCCTCCGGCTGTCAGCGGGTCTGGATGGACGACGTCGATGGCGCGGTTATCGATGAAGGCCTTGAAACCCTCCTCCAGTCCGAACAGACTTTCACCGGTGGCGATAGGGGTCACGGTGGCGTCGCATAAGTCCTTGTAGGCGCGCCAGTTCAGCGGCGCGTCACCACCCTGGCCCAAATGGCCCACCTGGATCATGTCTTCGGCCCAGGCGAGTTGGTACGGTTCGAAGGCACGAGCGTACCGGATGGCATCGTTCAACTCGAGTGGGCCGAAGTGGTCGGCAGCCAGAGGCATGTCCCAGCCGATAGCGTCGCGGACCGCTTGGATGAACTCGCACAGTAACTTCAGTCCTTTCTCCGTGGCCACGCCCCGGTAATCGACTGCGCCCGGAATATGTGAGACGAGTTGGGTACCTAGGTCCATCTTGAAGAAGGTGAAGCCCATTTCCTTACGTTTCTTCATGCGCTCGGCGTACACCTTCGGATCCTTACTTTCGGTGGTGTCACAGTAAATGCGGATTCGGTCGCGATATTTCGAGCCGATCAGTCGCCACACCGGGACGCCGTAAACCTTGCCGGCGATGTCGTGCAGGGCGATATCAATGGCGCTGTAGCCGCCCCCGGTGCGACGGTGATTGGCAAACTTGCGGATGCGATCCAACAGCGGCTCGATGCGTAGCGGGTCTTGACCGACGATGTGCGGTTTCAGCACCAGCGCTAGCCCCTCCACGCCAGCGTCCCGCACCTCACCCAGGCCATAGACATCCTGGTTCGTATAGATCTTGATGATCGGGTAGTCGTAATTCGACGCGATGCGACAAGCACGCACGTCTGTAATGCGCAGCTTGCTGGGTGCAGAGTAGGGGTTGATGCTTTTGGTTTGGGCATTAGCCACGCGCTCGGTGGCCTTGAACAGGGGTCCGAACGTGGCCAGCGCAGCCGCACGGCGAAGCAACTTACGGCGTGTCATTTGAAATCGCGTAGCGTGTTGCATAGCTCCTCCTCTGGCAAGGGCGCTGTTTGTGTACACAGAGCTTTCTCTGTATCTCGGGCAATCATAGCTCACGGGTGAGCTGGGCGGGTGTGGTGCTCGACGAGTGGGGTGGTTGTACTCCGTCGGGACCTTCATTCGACACGGATCCGAGGCGGTGCTGGGGCACTCCGCGCTTCACCACTGCAGGCGGAATACTAGGATCCAGTGGAAGCGACTCCCAATCTCGGCGAAATTGCCGAGCTCTCCTGTAAATCGGCCGAAAGTTCCGAGGTTGCGGGTGTCGTAGACCGAGCCCGGCCGAGCAAACTGAGGCCGTTTGAAGACGTTGTTCACGTCAGCCCGCAGGATGAATCGCAATCGCTCGCGGATCTGCCATTGCTTAGACAGTGAAGCTTGTGGCCAGAACAGCCGCGGCCCGCGGAACGTGTTGCGGCCGAGGGTGCCGGGTGTGAAGGGCGGTGGGTAGGCGAAGGCCTCGGCCCTGAGGTACGGATTTTGGGCGCTGGTCGGGAACCGGTGTGGGCCGATTTTCCAATTCTTGACCACCGCCTGGTCGAATGGCACGAGAATGTTGGGCCGAGATGCGCCGGGGAGGTAACGATAAGGGCTGCCCGCGAAGGTCACCGTAAAGGGTAACCCGCTCTGAAAGCTGTGGGTCCAGGCCAGCTCCCAGCCCCCGAAGATCCGGTCCAACCAACCGGATCGATTCAGCAGAGCGCGACCCTGGCCGAAGGGCAATTCATAGGTGACAGTGGCCACCCAGCGATGGGTGAGGTCGTAGCTGGCTACAGCTTTCTCGAGCCGGCGATTGTAGAAGGTGATCCCACTGGCCCCGCCTTCGTCGTCTGCTTCGTTAATGGCCTTGGAGTATGTGTAGAAGCTGTTGATCGTGAGCCCGTGGCTGTAACGCTTTTCCACACGCACAGTCGCACCGTGGTAGCTACTGTGCCCATAGTTGCTCCAGTGACGAATCTCACCGAACTGCGGGTATGGGCGGTAGTTTTGCACCGCCCGGTAAATTTGCTCCAGCACCGCTGGATCCCGAGAGATGTCGAGTGGGATGGCGTTGATGTTCCAATAGTTCAGCAAACCCACGCCGGCGCTTCCCTGGTATACCCATTCCACCAGCCACTGAGGGGCAACCTGCCACTGGAAGCCCGCTGACCAGCTGGCGATGTAGGGTAACCGCATGTTCGGGTCGTACCAGCTGGCCTGGCGTGCAGCAAAGTTCGTCCCGACAAAAGGCACGGTCCCATCAGGGTTCACTTGAAAACTGAACTTCGGCGGGCCATCGGACAAGCGGAACGCGATGCGCGGGTCACCTGGGGGCGGCTGGATATTGGCCGAGGCGAAGTACTCTTCAAAGCAGATATTGGTGGTAGGACTCATCAAATCCACCGCCATAAGACCGAAGCTGCTGCGGAACACCCAGGACCGGTGAAAGTTCCAAGCCAGCCCGAGACGAGGCTGAAAGTTGTTGAGGTCTCGTTTCGCCAAAAATCCCTTGGGATGAATGATCGCGCCCGGGCGACCGGTGATTGGATCGGTGGCATTCGGATCAAACTGGGATTGCTGTCCGTACTTCGTCTTGTAGGGACTCTCGTAGGTCCAGCGGACTCCGATGTGGATGGTCAGGCCAGGACGGGGACGGAAGTCATCCTGGACGTAGAGCCCGTGAGTCCACCATCGGGGTAGCCACGTGGCCATGTTGCGAGTAAACTGGGCGCTCGTGACGGCTCCCAGCAAAAATGCAGCGAAGCCGTTGCCGGTGTTCGGGCGGTAGGGAAAGTCCGTGCCGCCCATGTTGTAGATGCCAGAGGGACGGTCTTCGGCCACGTTGTTGAAGCGAGAACGGATGAGTTCCCACCCGGTTTTGAAAGTATGCCGCCCGGCCACTCGCGTAAAGTTGTCGGCCACCGAAATTTCTTCGGCAACTGATTTCTCGAATCCACCAGGGTTCACAGTGAAACCGAGGTTGTTGAATTGAGGGAAGGTTTCTGGGGGGACATTGGGTATACCGAGCTTTCGGGCCCAATCCTGACCGTAGCTTTCGGGACGCCGCGTGTAGATCCGGCGTGTGGCTCCCACTCGGAATTCATTGATCACCGTGGGCGAGATCGTCCACGTGTCAGAGAACGCGAGATTTCCCATATCAGTGGGGGTTGGGACTCCCGCCGGATTGAGTAGCTCCCAAGCATAGGCCACGTTGCCCCGGTTGGACCACACCCAGTGCCAGTTGTGGGAGTATCGGACGAAGAATTTGTGCAGGGGGCTAATCTGGTGGTCGTATTTCGCATCGAACCGGCTACGGTAAGACCGGTAGCGAGTCGTGGTCACGAAGTTCTCCTGCGGCCCGCTGGCTTGAAGGTAGCCGGGGCGGTTCGGCAAATGCCAGGGCTTGTACGAGAGGAAGTTCTTCGCCACCGGGTCGAAGAGGGATTTGGGCACACGATTTGCGGGAAACGGGTCCCGTACCCAAGTTCCGTCAACGAGACGGGTGCTGTACGGGTCGTAAATGGGGTAACCCAGACCACCAAAGCTGAAATCGCCTTCGTACATCTCCAGGCTAGGAACCCTGGTGATTTCCGTTTCTGTGGCTTTTTCGTGGTGTCGTTGCCAGGCGACGAAAAAGAAACTGCGGTCGCGGCCGTTGTATAGCCTAGGGAGAACCACAGGTCCGCCGAGCGTTGCTGCCAGTTCGTGATAGCCCATGGGAGACTGGGGGAGCATATCGAAATACCGGCGATGCAGGAGATAGTGGTTGATGTAGCGGTCTTCTGCGGAGCCGTGAAGTTGATTGGTGCCGCTCTTCATGACCGCCACGATGGCGCCGCTACCCGCGCGACCGATTTCAGCGGGTAAGCCCGTGGTTAAAACGCGGACCTCTTCTAAGGCGTCCATGGTGGTCTGCAAGGTCTGCGTGTGATGGGTGGCTGGCCCACGGACTGGTTCTTTGGCGCTTACGCCGTCGACCATGTAACCCATGGAGCGGTTGCGTTGCCCGATTGCGTTAAAGCTGTTGAATCCGGTGGCGTTTACTCCAGGCAGGTAGGTCAAGATGTTGTAAGTGCGCACCTGAAGCACCGGAATCCGCATAAAGACGGTGTTTTGCAAGGTAGCCGTCGTCGTGGCGGTCTCCGTTTGCAACAGGGGTACGGCACCCGTGATGGTGATGGACTCGCTCACCGTGCTGAGTTGCAGCTTTACGTCGATTCTCGGGAACTCGCCGGCGCGCAGCTGAATGTCGGCCTGGATGTAGGTGGCGAAGCCGGGGGCTTCGATCCGAAGTTCATAGGTCCCCGGGGGTAAGTAGGGGATGTAATAACGGCCCACCTCGTTAGTCTGACCTTCGTATTGGAATTTGGTGGCCGTATTGATGGCTGTGACCTTGGCTCCGGGCACGATAGCCCCGGCCGGGTCAGTGACCGTGCCGGTCAGGCCGGCAGTTCGGGTGTCTTGGCCCCTAGCCACCCAGTTGCCCAGGAGGGTAATGCTCAGGAGGGTCGTCAGTAGCCATTTCTCTCCCGCAGGCATGGCAAGCGCCTCCGGCCCAAGTCTACTGCCGATCTTGGCACCACGGGTGTGGTTTAGCGGGAGGCGGATGGGCCGTGTGTACTAGTACTCTCAGAACTCTTTCGCCCCCTGACAGGGTCAGCCGACCCAGGCCTGTCCATGCAGCCTTGTGCTTACTCCGGCCGGAAAGGGAAGAGTGACCGCGCGGCCAGGATGCGGGCCCTCGGTGATCGAGCGTCGCTCGAAGCGTAAAAGCCCACCGTGCAATTCAGGCGGAAAAAGTAAGCGTCGCCCGCTCGGGCAGGGTGCCGGCCCTCGAAACCGTCCATGCCCCCTCCGGCTACCATTTGCCCCTCGCCGCTCAGCAGTAAGTAGAGCTCTTCCTCCCGCTCGTGGTGGTGCGGGAAATTGGTACCACCCGGCTCGAAT
>JAUQPO010000067.1 GCA_030550335.1 Acidobacteriota bacterium | reverse complement strand
TGGAAGGCGCGCCCGATGGCGAGCAATGTGTTTTCCGAGAAGGGGCGTCCCACGAGGCAAATGGCGACAGGTAGGCCATCTGCGAACCCACAGGGCAGTGACAGTGCGGGGAGGCCAGCGAGGTTGCCCGCGGGAATCAAATCCCTGAGCCCATGAGACTTAGGGCGGGTGGACCGGGGTGCACTGCGCAAAGGTTCGGTTACCAAGGGCGCAATGTCGAATCGCGTGGGGGAAACGAGCACATCGACTTCGTAGAAAAGCTGCTTGAGCTGTTGCTGAATGAGCCGCCGAACGCGCATCGCCCGCAAATAATCCGCAGCCGGGATCTCCAGGCCTGCCTTCAGACCGGCGATTTGTTCGGCATCATCGAGCTGGTCGACGCGCCCGGTGCGGATGAGTTCTTCGAAAGCTGCGGAGCCCTCAGCGTGAATGATAATGCTAGCGGTTTCGCCGTAAGGCAGGTCGGGGAGTTCCACTTCACGTACCTTGAACCCCAGCGAAAGCAAAACTTCCAGTGCTTGCCGAAAGGCAGCGCGGCAACGTTCGGCCGCCCATTCGTCGAAGTCCACCGGGGCGTAGCCCAGCGTCAAATCCTTGAACGGCCGCACGAATTGCGGGTTGTAGTAAAAGCGACGACCCGCGCTGCCAGGATCGTTCGGGTCGCCCCCTGAGATGGCTTGAAGGACCAGGCCGCAGTCATCGGCGCTACGGCAAATTGGGCCGATTTTGTCCATAGTCCACGCAAGGGGCATGCAACCATACCGGCTTACGTAGCCGTGCGTCGGTCTGAGCCCTGTAACACCACAGTAGGCGCTTGGCGTGAGGATCGAACCTGAAGTTTCCGAGCCAATCGCAAAGGTGACCAGCCCGGCGGCTACGGCACTCGCTGAACCGGTTGAGGATCCACCTGCCCACCGGTTCAGGTCCCAGGGGTTTAGTCCCGCCCCGTGGACCGAAGCGGACGGGTAACCATATCCGCCCGCTCCCGCTAGCTCGATCATCGTCAGCTTACCGATGATAACGGCCCCAGCGCCCCGCAACCGGCTCACCACGGTGGCATCGTAAGGAAACACCTGATTGAGGTAGGGGCGCGCACCCCAAGTCGTGGGGAATCCGGCTACCGATATCAGGTCTTTGACTCCGCACGGGACTCCGTGCAGGGGACCGCGGATACGATCCCGCCGTAGCTCATCGTCCAGGCTCCCGGCGCGCTCTAGAGCTGGTCGCCGCAACGACAACGCCAAGGCTCGGTAAATCGGACCGTATCTTTCCAGCCGGTCGCAGAAAGCTTCAATCAGCTCCTTAGCCGAAAACTCCCGTCGACGCAGCCGCTCATGAAGTTCCCGGATGGTGGCGTAAAAGACTTCGTCATCGAAGCGTGGCATGGCCAAAAACGGATTTCACGGCTTAAAGATGAACGCGGGCTGGTGTTCGGGCGTGAGGGGGACCTTACGGATGTGCTCCAGCGCTTGTGAGATGCGCCGGCGGGCGACTTCGAGGTCGTTGGTTTCTGGACGAGTCTGCCGGGTGGCCACGGGTGCGCTCCAGCCCGTTGGCGCGCCCACTGCCAAGTAGATCCACTGGCGACGGTCGAGCGTCAGTTTCTCCATCTCGCGTTACACTCCCCCTTCACGAACCGGAGCCGAGACCGAGCGCCTGGCGCGCAGCCCGTCCCATAACGGATCGCGGTGCCGACAGGCCGGTCCAAATTTCAAACTGCCGCGCCGCTTGCTCCAAGAACATCTCCAAGCCTGTAATCACGACCTTGCCTTGTTCCCGAGCCCGGCGCACTAGCACGGTCTCTACGGGATTGTAGACCATGTCGAACACGATGTCGGCGGGAATAGCGTCTTCGAAGAAGCAGCTGTCCACATTGGGGTACATGCCGACAGGGGTTGCGTGGATCACGACGTCAAAATGGTGCTGCGCGAGGTTCTCCCGGGCGATGAACCGTGCTCCGCAAGCGCGAGCCAACTGCTGACCTCTTTCGGAGTTACGAGCAGTGATGAAGACCTCGGCTCCCTCGTCCACAAGGGCGAAAGCAGCCGCCCGTGCAGCACCGCCATTACCCGCGATTAGGATTCTCGCATTCGGCAAGCGGATTCGCTTTTGCAAGGGGCCACGCACACCATCCACGTCGGTATTCGTGCCCCTCCAGCGGCCACGGTGACGCCACACTGTGTTGACGGCGCCAATGCGACACGCCAGGGGGTCCACTTGATCAAGGTAACGCAACACCTTTTGTTTGTGAGGAATCGTGACACTGCACCCAGAAAGGCGTAGTCGTTCAGCCAGTGCGAAGAAATCTCGGAGTTGCCCAGGCAAGACACGGAAGGGCAGGTACACGGCGTCCAGGTGGCACGTCTGAAAAGCGTGGTTGTGGACGGCGGGCGAGATCGAATGCTCGATCGGGTCGCCGATCACGCCGTAAACCTTGGTCAGGCGCGTGAGCTGCTCGATGCGATATAGCTGGCGGAGTTCACGAGAGCTAGGCTGGCCCGGGGCGGTGGCTGGGCCGCAGGTTGGGGCTGCGTAAGTGTACAAGCTGCCATACGCCGTAGCCAGCAGGCGACTACAGAAGCCCAGCTCGCCCATGCCCACAGCCACGATTCCCGAACGCAAGTGTCTCCGCGCAAAGCTCAGCAAGCGCCAGTTATCGGAGGGCTTGCGCGGTGTGGTGGCGATTTTATAAGCCGTGGCGGGGAGCCGTTTCATTCGGTTGAATGTGCGCTCCAGAGCCGGCGTGGATTGGAAGTCGTGGTAGGACAGGATAAGCTGTGTTTTCGAGGCCAATTCGGCCACACGTTCCGGAACTTGCTCGGCCACTTCGATCTCTAGGTCCACCCAGCGCGCCCCCGCCTCGACCGCACTGTCCAAAATGCGTAATTGCTCGTCCACGGATCCCCGGAATTTCCCCCCATATTCCTGTCGGCGGCAGGTGGCCAGGATCTGAACCAGAGGCGACTTTTGCAGTAGCTGTTGGATGCATGTCAGCCCTTCCCACGGATTTCTCAAGTGGTCCAGGCGGAACTCGAGGAAACGGTTGCCTTGCTCGGTCTCTTCCCTGGCGCACGCTATCAGGCTTTCAGGGTCGAGGAAGCCTAGCGAAACACACACCGGAGGGACACGCGAGCGGCGCGCCATAGGTGCCAACGAGCATTCAGAATAACACGCCTGCGTAGCGATCAACCGGAAGGCTTGCACGCGGCGATCTGGTCTAGTCGCCGTTTCCAGGCCTCCAGGATCTCCACTGTCGCTGTAGCGCCTAGACGACTGCAACCAACCTCGTAGACTTGGATTGCCGCTTCTAACGTGCGCACTCCGCCAGCAGCCTTGACTTTGACCTCTGGGGCGCAATGCTTGTACATCAGTCGCAAGTCCTCAAGCGTTGCCCCCGACGGGGCGAAGCCCGTCGACGTTTTGGCAAAGTCAGCTCCAGCAGCTTTGCACATTTGACAGGCGGCGATCTTTAGGTCGTCAGTGAGGTAAGCGTTCTCGAAGATGATCTTGACGATCGCGCCATAGGCATGACAGAGTTCGGTGATCTGGCGAATTTCTTCTTCGACGTATCTAAATTGCCGGGACAGCAGCCTGCCAATATTGATGACCACATCGACCTCTTGCGCACCGCGTTTGAGCACGTCCTCCGTCTCGAACAGCTTCGTCGCAGTGGTGGACGAACCGTGCGGGAAACCCGCGACCGTTCCCACTTTCACATCCGAGCCCTGGACCAGGCTTACGGCCAGTTCCACGTCAGCTGGACGAACCGTGACGTTGGCCACGCGGTAGCGCAAGGCAACCTGGCAGCCTTGGATTACATCTTGCTCGGTCAACTGTGGTCGCAACAGCGAATGATCAATCATCTTGGCCAGCTGCTCGTACGTAGTGAGTGGAGGGCGGTCTGCTGGCGCTTTTTCAGATCGCATTTGTACTGCCCCTTGCTGGTTTCCTTAGCTTACACCGGCCAAGGCCGGCTCACCGATGCAGTCAGCGTCTGGAGGGTGTCGCTCCCAGTCGGTCGAGTTCGACTTTGGCCCGCTGGGCCAGCTCGCTTTTCGGGTATCTGCGCAGGAGTGTTTGTAGCTCTCTGGCGGCGGCCTGGCGTTGGCCTAGACGGCTGAGGGTCATGGCTTTCATGAACATGGCGTCCGGCGTCTTGTCGTTCTCCGGGTATTTCTCCAGCACTAGGTCGAAAGCCTTCAGCGCCGCCTGGTAGTTCCCGTTAGCGTAATGGATTTCGCCGATATGGAATTGGGCCGCTGGCGCTAAATCGTTGTTGGGAAATTGCTTGAGGAACTCTTCGAACTCAGAAAGGGCGAGCTCGTACTGACCACCAAGCTGATCACGACGGGCGTTGTTGAACAGTGTTTCTGCCGACACCACAGGAGGGCCAGAGGGCGGAGCAGTGGGCGACGTGCCGGGGGGAGGCGGGGGTGCGGAAAGAACCTGAACAGCGTTCTTGAGGTCGGTGAGCTGGCCTTGCATGCGGGAAATGCGTGCACTCAGATCGGCGACGGTTTCTTGCAAAAAGCGGAACTGGTCGGTCATAGAGTCGACTTTGGTTCCCAGCATCGCTACTGGGCCGGCCAACTGCTTATCTTGCTTCTGTAAGGCTTCCTGGAAAGCTGTTTCCAGCGCGCTCACGCTCGCATTGGTTTTGTTGATCTGGTCGAGGGCTTGTTCGACCAATGCCGTGAGAGTGGCAAGCTTCTCGTTCAGCGTGCGGACGTCTGCCTGTAACAGCGCGATGTCCCTTTGCAATTCCTGCAACTGTTGCCGCTGGGCAAAGACCAGCCCCGATGTCAGAACCAGCAAGATCGCCACTTTCGTCCGCATGGTAAACCTGCCTAAATCACGCTAAAAGGGAGCGTGCGGACACACCGCCCGTCACGCTCCCCTGATGAGCTCCTCAACAGATCATTGGCCCGCCGAGAAGTGGACACGGCGGTTCCGCTGCCAGCATTCCTCGTTGCTTTCGGTGCACTGCGGGCGCTCTTCGCCATAGCTGATGGTTCGCAAAGCGTCCGCGGGCACACCCAACTGAACGAGGAACTCCTTGACAGCGGTAGCGCGCCGATCACCCAACCCGAGGTTGTACTCATTCGAACCCCGCTCGTCGCAATGACCCTCAAGGGTGATCGTTGCGCCAGGGAAATCCTGCAAGATCGCCTTGAGAGCGCTTGCGTTTTGGATCAGGGTTTCCCGGGCGTCGGGCCGGATATCGTACTTGTCGAAATCGAAATATACGTCTTTAACTTCCTCGGCGAGCCGCTCGCTCAGGCTCTTTTTCGGTGGTTGAGGTGGTGGTGGAGGTGGCGGTGGTGGCTCCGTCACAGTGACGCGAGCGGTCGCGGTCGCGGTGCCTCCCGGGCCTTGGGCGGTCAGCGTATAAGTGGTGGACTGGCTCGGAAAGACACGCCGCTCGCCCGTGGCCGGGACCGTACCGATGCCTTGGTCTATGGAGACGGTATCCGCGTTTTCCACCGCCCACCGCAGCGTCGCCGACTGGCCCCGCTGGATGGTCGACGGTTCCGCCACGAATTGCTTAATCACCGGTCTGGGTGGCGGAGGGGCCTCCGGCTTCGGTGGTGGGGGTGGCGGTGGCGGCGGAGGAACTTTCTTCTTACACCCTGCCGCAACCAGGAACAGACTGCACGCCAATAAGACGGCACTGATTTGTCGCTTCCTCATCCTGAACTTGCCTCCTGAACTTGTTCACTGCTTTGGCCCACGACTCCACACAGGCTTCTCATTTCGACCTTGAGTCGTCAGCTGGCGCAACTGGGTACCATCAGCCAGCATGGTCCAGATTTGCATGGACCCGCTACGGTTCGAGGCAAAAACGATGTGCCGGCCATCCGGAGCCCAATTAGGATTCTCGTTTCGGCCAGCCCCATGCGTCAGTTGCACGTATTGCCTCGTCGCAACGTCCATCACGAACACATTGTAATTTCCTGGCTCGTACCCGCGCGTCCAGCTGAACGCAATGTGTTGGCCGTCGGGGTGCCACGCGGGATTGACGGCTTCCCCCTCCCCGTCGGTCAATCGCACCACATTAGCCCCGTCGATGTTCATCTTGTAGATCTGCGGAGAACCCGAACGCCCAGACACGAACACGATCTCATTGCCCGTCTTGGGATTCACCTTCGGCTCGACGTCGATTGATCGACTGTAGGTCAGTCGCCGCAGCCCGCTCCCATCAATATTACATATGTAGATCTGCGCGTAGCCACCCGCCATCGTCGACGAGAATACGATCTTTTGACCGTCGGGGGTGAACGACGCCGTGGCATTCATCGAAGCCGGCTGGTTAAAGAACGGCAGCCGCCGACCCGTGATGGTCGAGTGCATGTAAATGGCTGGGTGGCCCGGAGCGAAAGTGGTGAACACAATCTTGGTCCCATCCGGCGATACCGCTGGGAAGGTGGTGATGGAGCGGTAGTGTGTGAACTGGCGCTGGTTGGAACCGTCATGGTCCATCACCCAGATCTCCTTGTAACCGGTCCGGTCCGACACGAAGTAGATCTTCGTCCCTGCCAACGTCTCGAACCCGAACTGCCCCAAAATGTCGGCTGCGAACTCCTGCGCTACTTGACGGGCTCCCTCCTCGGTCAGATCCCCGAAATACACCTTGCCGAAGACTTGGGCGCTTTCTAGCGTCGGTTGGTTGACGTTGTAGAACCAGCCGAAGACGACCAGCCGGCCCTCCTGCTCGGCGGCATAGCCGAAAGCGAGGTAGTCAGCGTCGACCGGTGGGTTTGACCAATCTGTCAACCACGGCCCGCGCCGTTCCGGTGGGCCACCTGGCCGGCTCGGTGCGGGAGGGATGAAGTCCTGCGGCCGCTGAGGCACCTGCAAGGGATACAAGCTCTTGGGTACCATCCGGAACAACCCGGACTCTTGGATCTCGCTGAACAGCGTACGGTTAAAGACCTGCATCAGGCCGGCCGCCCGGCCGCTCCCCCGAAAGTCGGCAAGTGCAATGGCCGCGCGTTCGCCCTGCGTCAGTTTGATCAAGATGTCCGGTTGTTGGGCAAGCCCAATAACGAGTGCTACCAAACTGGCCAACGCAATAATGTGGGATCGCTTCATCGCCGCAATTCGAACCAGAACTCAATTGTGGCGTAATCCCGCTCAAAGCCTCGCGGCAGCGGCGGGAACGGACTGGCCTCCAGGATAGCTCGCTGCGCAGAGAAGTCCAGGTCTGGATGACCGCTGCGCTGCAGGAAACGGAGGTTTCGAATCCGTCCGTCCCGCAAGATGTCGAAAGCAAGCACCACGGGCGGAGCGCTTTGGAGTCTTGGATCGACCCGAGATGTATCCCAGCGGGAGGCCACCCGTTGGCGCAACAACTCCACGTAGTAGCCAAACCGTTCCCCGAAAGGGTTACTCGACCCAATGCCAGTTCCGGGCCCGCTCCCACTGGAGGGTGCGCCGTAAATGGGCGAGCTCACCGCGGCCCCGCTGGAGGAGTAAAGTTGGTGCGGCTGCTCGCTTGTCACTGAGCTAGCCGCCGATGAGCGCGTGACCGATGATTGTGCGATCGGCGCCCGCCGCGCTGGCGTGCGTTCAGGGATCGGGATGGCCGTCTGATCTTCTGCTGAGGCAGCGCGCTGCCGGGCCACAGGCTTTGGCGGCGCAGGGACTCGCGATGGGGTGTCGTGCGCCACAGGCTGCAACATCCCCTGGCGCCCCGGCAAGGGAATCTTGCTGACTGGAGTGATGGAGACGGCTCCACCTCCGCCTGGGCCAGGGCTTCCCCACATCGCTCCCGGGCGAAAACTGCGGGCTTCGTAGATCGCTACCAGGCCGAATACAGCAGTGTGCAAAACGAGCGAGAGGATGAGCGGCTTCTGCAGGGACTCCGCGCGCTCGAAGACGTCTGGCCGTGCCACCACAGATCCCTACGTCCATTATCGTCCCCGCGTATCCTCCTCGGGACGTGTTACCACACGCACTTCAAACTGCGCTTCCCCCAGTGCTGCAGCTACTTGCGCAAAGACCTCGAAGACGACCAGTCGGTCTGCTCTCACGTAGACCGCTTTGGCCCCCTCGCCGAACCGTTGGCGGATCGCCTGGGGCAACTCGTTTATGTTGACCGGAGTCTCGTTCAAATACAGCTCGCCCGAGCGAGTGATGCTGACGACAGGCAGTTCTTCTGCCGTGTCGCGAACCTGGCGCACGCGCGGCACTTCGATATCCAGGCCGAACTCCATAACATGTGCGGTCAACATGAAGATGATGAGCAGGACTAGCACCACATCGACCAGCGGGATCACGTTGATCTCTGCCAAGGTCGGCGTGCCGGCGTAACGGCGTAGCGGTCGGGCCGATTGATCGTTAACCGAAATCGCCATCGATTACTCTCCGAGGCCTTGCTCGGCGAAGTTCATGAACTCCAGAGCGAAGTCTTCCATCCGAGCACCCATTTCCCGAATGACGTGGCCGAAGTGGTTGTAAAAGATCGCTGCGGGGATCGCCGCCCCCAGGCCGAGAGCGGTGGCCACCAAGGCTTCTGCGATCCCTGGAGCTACGGCTCGCAGGCTGGTAGCGCCGGCTAGCCCAAGGGCAGTGAACGCATCGATGATGCCCCAGACGGTGCCGAACAGTCCGATGAACGGCGAGACGCTAGCAACCGTCGCCAGCCAGTTCATGTGACGCTCCAGCTTGGCGATCTCCTCACTGATGCCCAGTTGTAGATTCCGCTCCACCGCCGATCGATTGATCAAGCCACCCCGAGTCTTCAACTGGCGTTCGACTTCGGCATAGCCAAAATCGAACACGGTGACCAATGGGGAGTCGCGATACTGTTCCACGGCGAGCGCGACAGCCTGCAGGCCGTTCGCCTTGCGAAAGGCTCGCAGGAACGACCGGTTGGCTATGCGCGCTTTGCGAAATGTATTCCACTTGGAAAAAATGATCGCCCAAGAGAAAATCGAAAAGACTACAAGCAGACTCATCGCCACCTTGGGAATGGGCTTGGCTTGCTTGATCAACTCCCAGAGACTGACCTGGAGCAACAGTACAAGCGCTAACATGCCACCGGAACTTGGAATCACGCTGGTTCTACCTCTGGACACTATCATAGGGGACCGTCTCAAGTCGGGGAGAATGCAGGGTCTGCTTGGCGACAGCTGTAGCCGCGATCTGGTCACCACCGCACCGCGTAGTAGAATGAAGGTGTCGGTGTGGGGGCTCCTCTATGACATGGTTCGAAAATCGGTTTGAGCGGAATTTCATCACAACCACCGTCGACTATGTCTTCAACTGGGCTCGCGAGTCCTCGCTCTGGCCACTCACCTTCGGCTTGGCTTGTTGCGCCATCGAGATGATCACCGCCAGTACAGCGCGGTTCGACATCGCGCGCTTCGGTGCAGAAGTCTTTCGCCCAAGCCCTCGCCAATCGGACCTGATGATCGTTTCTGGTACGGTCACCCTGAAGATGGCGCCAGTCCTAAAGCGAATCTACGATCAGATGGCGGAGCCGAAGTGGGTGATTGCGATGGGAGCGTGCTCGAGCGTGGGCGGACCGTTTAACACGTACGCAGTGTTACAAGGTGTGGACAAGATCGTGCCGGTGGATGTCTACATCATCGGATGCCCGCCTCGGCCGGAAAACCTCTTTTATGGCCTGCTCATGCTGCAGGACAAAATCGATAGGACGCCGAATCTAGTCCGGCGACCTACTGAAGTCCGCCTGGATGAGAGCATGCTCGAAGACTTTAAGCGCCGTGTGCGAATTGCCCAAGTCGCTCAACCGGCTTGATCCTGCCTCGTGGATCCGAACGCCTGATGGATGGTATCGCTGCTTGGCCCTGAGCTTTGAATGGCTTGATCACGGCTTCGGTACTCGCTGGAGTCAGGATCATCTACCAGAACCATCCATTGCGTGGCTGGAGCAGCGTCATTCCGACCGCGTCATCCTCGTACGGCAGCCTGGTTGCGCCGGTGAAGGCGATGCACTGATAACGGACCGGCCGGGGCTGGCGCTGGTGGTGCGGACAGCCGATTGTTTACCGATTTTGCTCGTGGATCCCGTGCGCCAAGTGGTGGGTGCAGTCCATGCGGGCTGGCGAGGGACACGAGCGGGCATCACAGCCCGTGCGGTGGAGTACATGTACCACAAGTTTGGCAGCAACCCGGCTTGTCTTTGGGTAGCGGTTGGGCCCGCAATTGGCAGGTGTTGTTATGAGGTTGGGCCCGAAGTGGCCCTCGCTTTCGAGGCGTATCCGAACGCCATCGAGCAGCGGCTCGGCAAAACGTTCCTGGATCTGGTGGAGGTCAACCGCCAGCAGTTGACCGGCCTGGGTGTGCCCTCCACCCGCATCCACGTGGCAAGCCTCTGTACGGCCTGCCACCCCGACGAATTCCATTCGTATCGGCGCCAGCGACGACACACGGGGAGTATGCCCAGCTTCGTCAGCATCCGCACGCCAGGCAAACAGTAACTCGCCGCCTTGCCGTGGGCGCGCTCAGGCAGCATTGACCAGGAGTTCCTCCAGAGCGCTTTGATCTTGCTTTTTATCGAACTCCTCCTGGCACTTCAGGCAGTAGGGTGCCCACGGGACCGCCTGCAGACGCTTCTTGTTAATGGGCTCTTCACACTCCAGGCAGGTCCCGTAAGTCCCCTCCTCGATGCGGCGCAACGCCAAGCGCACCAAGCGCAGCATTTGCGACTCGCGGTCGAGATTCCGGATGGCCAGCTCCCGCTCGGCAGCATGCTGCACTTCGTCGATGGCGTCCGCGCTCTTCTCGATAGCGATTGCCTCGCGGTTTCGGACCACGCGCGCCAACTCTGCCTGCTTTTCTTCGAGGATCTTCTTGAACTTGGCCAGTTCCGCTTTGGTCATGATTTTCGCCTCCCGTGGCGGCAGCTTGGTTAGCGGCCGCCTGAACTATTCACCGGGGTGTAGGCCGGTACGCTTCGACCGGCCCTACTCGTAGACGCCCTGGGGGCACGCCACGTTACCAGATTTGAGTGTTTCCTACTCAGATCTCTTCAGTCCGGCTTCCCCAGCCGCTTCGCCTACTACCCTAGTGATGCAACAACCTCAGTCCCGGTTACCCTCACTCGCCTCAGCCGAGCTCCAGTCTTTCAGTTCCGCTCCAACCTTATCGGTCTCGCTCGGCCTCGCGATTAGAGGATGCACTCACTATTGACGCGCAGAAGACCGTTTGGTTCCCACTCGGGAGCAAAATTTCTTAAGGCGAGCAGCCCGGGACCACACCCACCCGTCGAATGGCTAGACCCAACTCGCGGATGTCGTCCGTCGGCTGGAAGACCTTGTTCAATTGTATCTCAACGGTGATCTCCTCGTCTGCGTCCCCCTCCGGAAAGGACAAACACTCGCCAAACTCGCCTGCCCGCGACAGCTTCAGCTGGCCGGCTAGCCGACCGTTCAACCAGATTCGCGCCACCGGGGAGCCATCCCGAAGCAGCCCCTCCGGCACCAGCCCTTCAATGATTACGCCTTTGCACTGTCGAGTTGGGCAGCCTAACCGGACCGATGCCTTGCGCCCCATCCACCGGTGAGTGCCTTCGGCTTGGTGCCAACCCGGCCCAAGCTGCTGAGCATAGGCCAACTGCCCCACCTCCACGCGGTCACCCAAAACTCGGCGCCAGCCTCCTGGCAAAAAGGCATGGTACCGCGTAGTCACCTGCCTGAGGGGTAACGAGCTAGCACGAAAAACCCGGGCACGCCCGTGATCCAGCAGGTAGGCAACTACCGGGCCGGGTAACCACAACTCTGGGGGCACATCGCGGGAGCTTGAACGGCGAATCGCCTCAGCGCACTCCGGGGTCAAATAGACCTCTTTCAGACCATATAAATCCAGGGCACCGTGGGCTAAGCTCCCCCAGAACAGCTCCGAAGCTAGCCGGTCTAGGAGTAGTGCCTCGTGGGGATATCGCTGGTGCAGCTGTTGCAGATTCGCCAGGAGCTGCTCGACCTGGTTCGTGCGATCCAGCCGCCAGTCCAACGCAATGCTGCTACCGCACAAGTTGATGGCCAGGAACGCGCCGAGGATAACGCTGCCGGTGGTGCGGGACCAACCACCTTGATACCAGCTTTTTACGGCTGCTCGGGCGCCCAGGATGGTTAGCCCGACTAAGGGTAAGGTCAAATAGTAGGCACTCACATGGTCCCGCAGGGGAAGTACCGGACCGATGAAGGCTAGCCACCAGCCGAACAAGCTCCAGGCCAAGCGGTCATTGCGCCAGGTTCGCCAGCCCAGGTAGACCCCAAAGGCCACACTGCACAGGATCGCTACGCACACGAGCACCGTTCGTTTGGAGGGGCCGAAGGCTTGAATCCAGCCTCCCAACCCTGAGCTGATAAGCCAATAGCTGCCAGCAGTGGTGACTAAGGAGTTATCCCAGTAGAAAGCGTAAGGGCCGGTGGCGGAACGCGGGGCCACAGCCCAGTGGAGCGCGGCATAGCCAAGCGTCACCGCCCAGAGAAAAGCCAGCGGGCGCCATAGGGCTCGCCGGCCCAACCCGCTCCACAGGGTGGCGACTGCAGGGAAAGCAACCGCGGTTTCCAGCGAGGCCACTGCCAAACCATAGCTGCCCCACATGCCCAGCAGCTGAGAGCGACGCCCGCTCTGCAGCCACCCGAGCAGAAAGCGGGCGGCCAGGAGAATCCAGAAGCTACAGAGCACCTGATTGTAGCTAGCAATCCAGCCGAACGCCTCGGTGACGCCAAACGAGCTAACCCAGAGGAAGGGGGTGAGCATCGCCACAGCTCGCGACCCCGTCAGTCGCTGAGCCAGGCCTGCCAACAGTACCACGTTTCCTATCTGGGTCAAGTGGACGACAAGACGAAACGGCCAGGGATCCAGACCGAACACGCTACCCAACAGAGTGAAGAAGGCCCGCTCACTCAGAGGTCGAATCGTCCCTTGGGCCATGGGTGTGAACAGCAGTGAGGGTAGCTCGGTCCAGTCCCGGAACTGGTGAGGTAACTGGAGCCAAGCGAAATCG
>JAUQPO010000066.1 GCA_030550335.1 Acidobacteriota bacterium | reverse complement strand
GGCCGAAGCGTTGCGCTACGAGTAAATCACCCAGCAAACAGAGGGAGGAGCTGTGAAGGAAAGAGCGTTGTGTCGACTGGGTGTTATGGTCCTGTGCTGGAGCCTGGTCCCGGTCGTCTCGGGGCAGGTCCAGCGTATGAGCTTGCGGGAGTTTCTGAAACGTGTGGAGCGAGGGAGCGCGGAAGTGGAACTGGCGCGCCTAGAAGCGGAGCGAGCCTGGCAGCGAGTGGAGCTAGGGCGGGATCCGTTCGTCCCCAAGGCCTTTGCTGGCAGCGGGCTGGCCTATACCAGCGGTTTCCCGATGAGCATCGAGGGTGCAGCTCCGAGCGTCATCGAGGCCCGAGTCGTAGGGGCTCTGATCGACTTGCCCCGGTCCAGGGAATTAGAGGCGGCCCGCGTTTTGGCGAGCGCCCAGCAATTGGCTGTTGAGGATCAGCGGAGCGCAGTGTTACTCCATGCTCTGGAGTTAGTCCTGGATTGGGAGCTTGCCCGCAGACGCCAGCAGTGGCTCGAGCAGCAGATCGACTCGGTCGAAAGGACGTTGTCCGTGACAGAGGCACGCGTCAGTGAAGGGCTCGAGTTACCACTAGCGGCCCGGCGTGTGGCCTGGGAGTTGTTACAGCTCCGGCAGCAGTTGGAAGAATCCAGGGGATTACAGTCCCTGTTGGAGGCCAGGATGAGTGTCACCGCCGGTTTGGGGCCTAACCAGCGAGTCCAGTTGGAGCTGAGCGATTTACCGCGGACGGTGGTTCCCAGCGACGTGGGCGAAGCGATCCAGCACGCCTGGTTGCGAAACGGGCGCCTGCAACGCCTGGAGCGGGAGTTGCGGGCGGCGAGGCTGCGGGAAAGCGGGGCCCGGGCTGAGCGGTGGCCACGGATTGCGCTGGTAGCCCAATACGGCCTGTTTAGCCGCTTTAACAATTACGAGGAGTTTTTCCGGAAGTTCCAGCGGAATAACGCCCAGCTGGGCATGGCCTTCGAGATTCCGTTGTGGTTAGGGCCAGCGAGCAAGGCCAGAGTGGAGGAGGCGGTTCTTGAGCAGAGGAGGTTGAAGATCGAGATCGAGCAGGAGCGAGCTCGCATCGCTTTGGCTGTGGGTCAAGCGTTTCAGTCGATGCACGCCGCCGAACGCAGAGTGGAACTGGCTGAAGCGGGTTTGCAACTAGCCGAGGAGGAGTGGCAGGTCATGGAGGCACGCTTCCAGGAGGGTAAGGCGACGTTAACCGAGCTCGAGGCTAAGCGGAGGCTATGGTTGGAGCGGGCTGCGGCGCTGGAGGAGGCTCGTCTGGAGCGGGAACGCGCCCGCTGGCGGCTCGCTTACGCGACGGGGGAGCTGCTCGAGCGGCTGGAGCCGTGGTTGCAGTAAGTGGTTGCTCCACACCAGGTGTGGCTAGCTTCAGTCTGCATGGCTTGCCAGGAGAGGCCGCCCTAGAACAGGATGCGGTCCATGGCCAGGAACTCGCGGATGTGCGGATGGTCGCAGTGTTCGAGCTCATCCACGGGACCGAAGTACGCCACCCGACCTTCGTAGAGCACCACCACGCGATCGCCGACGCGGCGCATGAGATCCAGATCGTGGGTGACTACGACCGAGGTCAAGTGAAGTTCGTGCTTGAGGCGGAGCATTAAGTCCACCAATTGATCGGACATCAGCGGGTCGACCATGGTGGTGGGCTCGTCGTAGAGGATGCATTCTGGCTGGGCCGCCAATGCTCGGGCAATGGCCACCGCACGCTTGTGGCCTGTGGAGAGGTCGCTAGGGTAAAGGTGCTTGGTGTGGCGCAAGCCCACCAGATCGAGTAACCCGTCTACAATAGTTTGTTTGTCGACGCGGTTGTAGTCTTCGCGTAACTCTAGTGAGAATAAGATGTTTTCTTCGACGGTGAGGGAATCGAACAGGGCGCCCGATTGGAACACCATAGTGACGCGCTTGCGGATCTGTTGAAGCTGGGATTCGGAAAAATCAGTGATGTCAGTGTGGGCGACAATGACGCGGCCGCTGTCGGGCTTGAGGAAGCCCATGATGTGGGCGAGCGTGACGGATTTGCCGACGCCGCTACGGCCGATGATGACTAGCGTCTCACCGTCGCGCACGTGGAAACTCACATCGACCAGGACCGGGTGGTCGAACGTCTTATAGACGTGGCGGAACTCGATGTAATACGGGTAAACTTCGCTCATCGTCTGGGCACGTGCCGGGATGGGGCGGCAGGTTGTATGCTCCCTCGAACGATCCTAACAAACCGCACAACCACTCCAGGCTAAAGGAGTTGAGGGATCGTGGCGATGGAAGGAATGGCAGCTGGGAAGTTCGGGCTTGCCGGCTTAAGCAGGCGTCTTGTGTGGCTATGCTGCGGCATGGCGGCGTTGGGCTTGGGGAATGCGGAGGCCGGCAGCAAGAGGCTGCCGCGGGTGACGGTGGCGGCCGATGCCGTCCGAGGCCGTCTGGTAAGAAAAGTGGTCTGGGACGGAGGCCAGAAAGGAAAAACGAGCGAGGAGCTGAGGGAAACGTTTCGCTTGGATAGCCTGATCCAGGAGGCAGCCGAGAAGGAGGGATTGGACCCGCTGTTGATCCACGCCGTCATCTCGGTGGAAAGCGGTTATAACCCGTTCGCAATTTCTGGGGATGGTGCACAAGGACTGATGCAGCTGTTGCCCAGGACAGCTCGCCGGTTCGGGGTGAGGAATACATTTGACCCGAGGGAGAATCTACGGGCTGGGGTTCGCTATTTACGACAGTTGCTGGAAAAATTCGGGGACTTGAAGCTGGCACTTGCGGCTTACAATGCGGGTGAGGGTGCGGTGGCGCGCCATGGCCGAGTGCCGCCCTTTGCCGAGACGCAGGATTACGTGGAGAGGATTGTTCGGCGTTATCGCGAGTTGCAGCAGGGTGGCTCCGACCATCAGGCCACCGAGCAGCCCACTGGGACGGAAGAGGCGATGGGGCGTCCAGTCGAGGTCTTCATCGACGAAGAGGGTCGCTTGTGTCTGAGGACACGATGAAACTTTGCAACTGGGCGGAGTGGGCAGGCAACATGGGACGCGCCAGCCGGTGGCTGGTTGGACTAGTGTGCCTGCTGGGGTGGGTTGCTGGCGCGCAGGAGCAGGGCCAGAGGCGGGTGCAGGTCAAGAGTGTGCGCTGGTGGTCGCTGGGCGATGTAACCCGTATCGCCGTCGAGGTGAGCGGCGATTTCACGTTCCGTCAAGAACGGCTTTCCAGTCCCGAGCGGGTGTACTTTGACATTCTGAACGCCATCAACCGGGTGGGTGGGAGGAAGATCGTTGAGAATTTTTCGATCCACGATGGGGTGGTCCGCCAGATTCGCGTCGGGCAGAACCGAATTGATGTTGTGCGCGTGGTGATTGAGCTGGAAGGCGATTGTGAGGTGTCGGCATCGCGGCTGGCCAACCCGGAGAGGCTAGTCGTCGAGGTGCGGGCGAGAGGCCGTAGGGAACGCGCCAAGGCGCAGGTCAGCGCCGCGATCCAGCCAAGCTCGAGTGGCCCATTGAAGGAAGGTCCGGCAGCAGGGGTTGCGGAAACGGCAGCAGGGGAGCGTGTGTCGCCGTCGGCACCGATAGAACGCCCTCAAGAAGCGCCGTTGGAAACGGCTGGAGCTGTGACGAGAAGCCAGACCGCAACACCGCCAGTCGCACCCGTTGAGCAGGTTCCTCAACCTGCCCGGCGCACGCGTGAGGGCGAACAATCGTTGACGCGAGCCTTAGGCCTGAAGGTTCGGCGCATCGTTATCGACCCTGGTCATGGTGGCAAGGACACCGGCACGATCGGTCCCACTGGGTTGCAGGAGAAGGATCTCACGCTGGATGTGGCTCAACGGCTGGCCCAGCTAGTTAGTGATCGCCTTGGGGCCGAGGTTGTACTGACGCGGAGCGCCGACGAGTTCGTTCCGCTGGAGCGCCGGACGGAAATCGCCAATAATGCGCGGGCTGACCTGTTCGTGTCCTTGCATGTGAATTCGTCACGTTACCGGTCGGTAAATGGGATCGAGACGTTTTACTTGGATTTGACGGACTCAGAAGCGGATCTCGAGGTGGCCGCGCGGGAGAACGCTGGATCTACCCGCTCGGTCCACGAGCTTTCCGAGCTGATTCGCAAGATTGCCCTGAGTGACAAGCTGAAGGAATCCCGGGAGTTCGCCGGGGCGGTCCAGCAGGCTTTGTACAGGGTGGTGCGGCAGGTCAATGGACAGTCTCGGAACCGGGGGGTCAAGAAAGCGCCTTTCGTGGTCCTGATTGGTGCCGAAATGCCGTCGATCCTGGTCGAGCTAGGGTTTATCACGAATCCGCAGGAAGAGCGGCTACTGAAGAACCCAGCCTACCGCCAGCGTTTGGCTGAAGCGATCTTCCAGGGAATCGAGGTGTACGCCAAGAGCTTGAGCCACTTTCGCACGGCTGCGACGACTGGGGACGAATAGCGCACCTACGAAGCCATTGCCCAGAGTGGCTTGACCCTGCAGGTTCACGGCGTTTCGACCTGGTAATTCGGAGCCTCCTTGGTAATGATCACGTCGTGCACGTGGCTCTCGCGCAGTCCCGCCAGGGTAATGCGGATGAACCGCGCCTTCTCCTGAAGCTCCGCGATGGTCCGGCAGCCGCAGTAACCCATGCCAGAGCGTAGACCGCCAACGAGCTGGTAGATCAAGTCGGCCACGTAACCTTTATAAGGCACTCGACCCTCGATTCCCTCTGGGACGAGCTTGGCCAGCTCTTCCTGGCCGTAACGGTCTGCAGTGCCTTGGGCCATGGCTCCCAGGGATCCCATCCCACGGTAAGCCTTGAAGGTGCGCCCTTGGTAGAGAATGACCTCTCCAGGGCTTTCCTCCGTACCCGCCAGCAGGCTGCCGATCATCACGCAGTCGGCTCCAGCAGCGATGGCCTTGGTGATGTCGCCTGAGTATTTGATCCCGCCGTCCGCGATCAATGGAATTCCCGCCGGCCGGGTGGCTTTCGCGCATTCGGCGATGGCAGTGATTTGCGGAACGCCCGCGCCGGTGACCACGCGGGTGGTGCAGATCGAGCCAGGGCCGACGCCTACTTTCACGCCGTCGACGCCGCGTTCGATCAGGTCCCGGGCGCCTTCATAAGTGGCCACATTACCGGCGATCAGATCGACATCCGGGAATCGCGACTTGATCAGTTCTACCGCCTTCAAGACGCGTTCGCTGTGGCCATGAGCCGTGTCGATGACCAGCACGTCCACCTTCTTGGCTACCAGCTCTTGGGCGCGCTCGAGGAAATCACCGCTGGCGCCGATGGCGGCTCCCACACGGAGGCGCCCCTGTGGGTCCTTGGCGGCGTTCGGATACTTGCGTTTTTTCTGGATGTCTTTGACTGTGATCAAGCCTTTGAGGTTGCCCTCTTCGTCGACGATGGGCAGCTTTTCGATCCTGTACTTCTGCAGGATCTTCTCGGCTTCCTCGAGGGTGGTCCCGACCGGCGCGGTGATCAGGTTTTCCTTGGTCATGAGTGCTTCAATCGGCAAGTCGTAACGGGTTTCGAAGCGTAGGTCGCGGTTCGTCAGGATTCCCACGAGTTTGGTTCCTCGCACTACCGGGACTCCGGAGATGCGGTAGCGCCGCATGACCTCCAGAGCTTCCCAAATCTTCTGGTGCGGTTCCATGGTGACCGGGTCCTGGATCATGCCGCTTTCACTGCGCTTGACCCGGTCGACCTCTTCGGCTTGCCGGTCTATAGGCATGTTTTTGTGAATGATGCCGATACCGCCCTGTTGTGCAATGGCGATGGCCATGCGAGACTCAGTCACCGTGTCCATGGCCGCAGACACGATCGGGATGTTCAAAGTGATATTCCGCGTTAAACGGGTACGCGTGTCGGTCTCGCTGGGGAGCACGGCGCTCCTTGCAGGAACCAACAAGACGTCGTCGAATGTCAGGCCGATCGGAAGATTTTCGGGGAGCATAACGGTGTGTATCTCTTCATGTTACGGGAGCGTGCGTGGCGTCGCAACCTCCGGACTCGTTGGCGCCCACCGTGGTACCGTGGCGAGAGATGATCCAGGCCAAGGCCCACGGTGGCGTTCTCGGCATCAGGCCATGCCGGTCGCGTGAGCCCGCTGGCGCTAAGCCGAAATCCCGGCGAGACGACTCGCCGGAGCCGTGCCCGATGTCCACCGATGGCCGGTGGCGCGCACAGCGATTTTTGGATGGTTTTGGGGTTCTGCAACTCCGAGGAGTTTAGAACGAACTTCCCAGTACTTGGGTACTAAGACAACCGATTTTCCCCGTAGGAATTCGGGCAGTACTCGTCATCCTAAGGTACTAGAGACTTTGAGCTGGCCTGCCTATTGCACTGGAGATTAGCGAGGGAGAATTGTTGGGGTAGGAGGAAAAATTACGTGAGCGCTCGGTTGCTATTCGGCCTCGGTTTGGCGATTTTTCTCAGGTTCCCTGCTTTAGGAACGGCGATTTACGGAACGGACGTGGATCCGGCATATTGGACTGGTTCGCGTTCGATCGGCTCCGGTCTGACGGGGACGGGTCAATTCTTGGCTCAAGGCTTTACGATCGCTTGGTCGATCACACCCGAAGCCGGGGCATTGCGGTACACCTACACGACGACTGGATATGCGCCCCTGTCGCATTTGATCCTGGAGCTCAGCTCGGGCTGCATCGGCTGTAGGCATAGCGAGTGCATCTGGGACATTAACGTTCCTCACGTCGAGTTCCGCTCCGACTGGGGACCTGGCCCAGGGAACCCATATTTTCCCCCAGGTGCGACGATCTACGGCGTAAAGTTCGACGACTTGCACGGGTACACGATCAGTTTTCTGTCGGATCGAAACCCGGTGTGGGGCAACTTTTACGCCAAGAAAGGGACCGATGGCGCTTGGAACCTAGGCTTGGAGCCCGCGAATCGAGACTCGGACAACATACTCTATTTCATTCCGCGACCTGACACCTACGTGATTCCGGAGCCCGGGACGCTTTTGCTGCTTGGCTCCGGCTTGTTAAGCGTGGGGTTATGGCGGTCGAGGCATCGGCTGGTGTAGCGGAGGCAGTGCGAAGCCGGCAGGTAACTCCGCTCCAGGCGCGTCAGGCGGGGACGACTCCTTTTTGGCGCGCCAGGGGTGGGGAGAGCTTAGCGGCACTGGCGCCGCGGTGGGAACAGAGTGCACGAACCAAGCCTGTGGGTGCCTCAACCCGCTGGCCTACGTAGCTGGGCGGAGCGATGCAAGGCATTGCGAATCAGGACGGCGAGCTTCCGGGTTGCCGGTAGCTCAATACGCTCGGCCAGTACCCTGTAGTCCCGACGCTCGATCTCCCGCAGCAACTCCGCGTATATGTCGATTAGCGCGGAAAGCGCTGGCCGGCAGCGCGGGGTTACCTGGTCGAGTAAGGGTGCGGCCGCCTGGTAGTATCCCCAGGCCCTCTGGGCTTGGAATTGCAAGAGGCGACGAAGCGCCGGACTAGGTTCGGGAGCGGTCAGGTCGGCGTGCGCGACCTGGAAAGCACACAGCTCGTCTGCGGGTAAGTAGATCCTGCCGCGACGGGCATCCTCGCCGACGTCGCGGATGATGTTGGTGAGCTGGAAGGCTACGCCGCAATACTCCGCATAGGTGATGGCCTCGGGAGTCCGATAGCCGAGGACATGAAGCAGGGACATGCCCACCACAGACGCCACGCGGTAACAGTAGGCGTAGAGTTCGGCAAAATCCTTAGGTTGTCGGTGGTGCAAATCGGCTTGCATGCCCTCGATCATCGCGAAGAGGTATTCGCGGGGGATCTGGTAGCGTTGCACGGTATCGTGCAGGGCCGGCCAGATCGGGTTGGAGTCGTAGCGGCCTTCGAGTGCTGCCGAGAGAGCCTCGGCCCAGCGAGCCAGAGCTTCGGCACCAGGCCTGGCGCCCCAGCGCTCGGGCTCGTCCACCAGATCATCACAGACACGGTTGAATGCGTAGAGTGCGCATAGTGCATCGTGGCGGGGACGGTCGAGCAGGATGAATGCCCAATAAAAGTTCCGCGCGCGTTTCCGCGTCAGTTTGCGGCAATAGGCGTAGGATTGCGCGAGGTGGGCCCTCATGCCGTGCTCAATCCTAGCAGGTACCGAGCGGCTCGTAGCATTACCCGGAGGCGATCCGAGCGGTTCAGGCTGGGTCGCTGGGACAGCACGTCGTAGGACTGGGCCTCGATCTTCTCAAGGACGCACAGCCCGCCGAAAGAGAACAAGGCCAGATCGAAGCTCAATCTGGCGCTCACCCGACTAGCTAAGGGCAAGCCTTCGGCGAAGAACTTGCGGGCCAACTCTACACCCTCCTGGAGCGCGGCCCGAAAGCCGGCTGTGGCCTTCCGTTGCCGTACGTCTTCTTCGGAACTACCGTGTTTACGCAGCACCGCCAAGGGTATGTACAACCGGCCCCGCTGCCAGTCGGGGACGACGTCCTGCCAGAAGTTGGTTAACTGTAAGGCGGTGCAGGTGGCGTCAGACAAACGGTCGAGAGACGGATCGGAATATCCGCACAAGCGCAACACCAGCCGGCCCACTGGATTGGCTGAGTATCGGCAGTATTCGAGTAACTGGTCCCAACTTTCGTACCGGTGAACTGTCTGGTCTTGGACGAAGGCACGAAGCAAGTCCTCCAGCAGGTGCTTGGGGAGTTTCCGGCGATGGGCGGTGTCCGCTAGAGCTATGAATACCGGGTGGCGTGTCTCGCCAGCGTACATGGCTTCTAACTGCTGCCGCCACCAGGCGAGCCAGCGCAGACTCGTTTCGGGGTTTCCCAGTTCGTCGCCCAGATCGTCTGCCCATCGGCAATAGGCGTAGAGGTTGAAGAAATCCTGGTGCAGAGCCCTGGGGAGCAGCAGGCTCACCACATGGAAGTTCTCATAGTGAGTGCGAGCCAGCCAGCGCGTATAGGCTTGGGCCTCAGCGAGCGTGTAGGACCGCTCGAGCAATTCTGGGTGGCGGATAAAATCTGCGGGCAACTGGAAGAACGATTCTACTCGGCAGCCTGCCCTCGCCACGATCAAGGGATGATCGCTGTCTTCATATGGCCGTTGTGGCTCATCAGGTAACGCATGACTTCGAGCAAGTTCGACAACGGCTCCGTACCACTGACGAAATCCCTCGCTGTGATAATTCCCCGTGCGATGGTGTCGAGCGCCTTGCGGATATGGGCTGGCGTATGGTGGAAGCTGGCCTTACAAGTGATTTCCGAGTAGTGCAGTAATCCGGTGTCGAGACGGACGGTGGTATTGGCTGGGCAGCCACCGAAAAAGTTCACGGTGCCGCCCCGGCGGACCAGGTGTACTGCAGTTTCCCAGGCTTCTGGTTGCCCGACGGCCTCGACGGCTGCGTCGGCGCCCCGGCCACCGGTCAGCGAGCGGACAGCAGCCTGTAATTTGCTCGGCTCGTCGGTCAACAGTAGTTCGTCCGCTCCTAGCCTGGCTGCTCGTTCCAACTGACTGGGACGTCGGCCGATGGCGATCACACGGGCCCCGTGAACGTGTGCCAGGCGGACAAACATCAAGCCAATCGGGCCAAGGCCGATCACCGCTACGGTGTCTCCGGGCCGCACGCCCGTTTCTTCGAACCCGCGCAGCACGCATGCCAGAGGTTCAACCAGGGCAGCATCTTCGTAACTGACGTGATCAGGGATCTCGTGTGTGTTTTTCTCGACGATCCGAGCGGGAATACGGATGTACTCGGCGTAGGCCCCGTTGTTGAACAGCAGGTCGTCGCAAAGGTTCTCCAAGCCTCGCTGGCAATAAAAGCATGTTCCACAAGGGGCAGAGTTTGCGGCGACGACTCTCTGTCCGACCGTGAATCGCGTCACGCTGGAGCCGACTTCGACGACATCACCGGCCAGTTCATGCCCGAACAAGGCTGGAGGCACGATCATCCGGGCGTGGTAGCCTCGTCGGAAAACCTTAACATCGGTTCCGCAAGTCAGGGCCACACGAACCCGGACCAGGATGTCCCCAGGCCCCAGTTGGGGGACCGCTACTGGCTCAATACGCAAGTCCTCCTTGCCATAGAGCACAGCAGCGAGCATCGTACGCATGTTCACGGATCAAACCTGTGCGGCAAAATAACAATTTTCAACGATTCCGCGTCTGGATGCAATGCCCGCGCGATCGCCTCGTCGATGCGGTTCAAGGGGAATCGGTGGGTGACGAGCTTTTCGAGGGGAAGCGCGCCAGAGAAAACCAGCTCGGCCGATTCTCGCTGCAAGTCGATCGAGGCGCTGTAGCAACCCAGCAGGGCTCGCTCCTCCTTGCAGATGCTGGCTCCGGAAAATTCGATCCGCTCTTCAGGCGACGTTTGGGCAAACAGCAGAATTCTGGCCCCCGGCCGGGAACAGGCGATCGCCGTATCGACGATTCCTGGGGCTGAAGCCGCCACCACGACGAGGTCGGCGCCGCGACCGTTGGTGAGCTGGCGAATGGATTCCTCGAACTCCGCCGTGCTTGGATCGATCACCGCTGCGGCCCCAAGCTCGGCCGCCACTTGCCGTCGGAAAGGAATCGGGTCGACACCGATCACACAAGCTCCTTCGCGCCGCAGTAACAGGTTGAACATCAGCCCTACGGGCCCCTGACCGAGGACCACCACTGTATCACCTGGCTCCGGAGCCAACACGCGGACCGCCTTCAAGCAGGTGTTCAGGGGCTCGACCAGACAGGCGATCTCAAACGGGACACCGTCCGGGATGCGCTCGATGCCCCGCGCAACGACCCAGTCCATCACCCGAACGTACTGCGCAAAGCCGCCGCCAGCGGGCTCGAATCCTGCAGTGACTCCAACTCTCTTGTAGGTCTCGCACTGGGCGTAGAGCTTGCGCCTACAGTAAAAACAATCCAGGCACGGCACATGATGAAACACCACGACGCGGTCGCCCACCGCGTACTCGTGCACGCCGGCGCCGGTGGCCACGATAACACCAGCAATCTCGTGCCCGTAAATGCGCGGGGGTGGAAGCAGGTTGGAGCGGATCTTCTTCAGATCGGTGTGGCAGATGCCACAGGCCTCGACACGAACGAGGAGCTCACCGGGTCCGATCTCCGGGACAGGGAGCTGCTCGAGGCTCAGGCGGCCCTTACCCCGGTAAACGGCTGCCCACATCGTCTCTGGAACTTGCAAACTCTCGAAGCCACCTTTCCAATGCATCGGCCAAAGTCGCAGTTACCCAGTGGGCTCGATAGCCCAAACGCAAAAGTTCTGGAAGCCTGCGAAGCGGGTTCCTGAGCACCTGAGCCAGCAATCGCCGCACAACAAAACGACCCTGCGCGTCGCGGGCGGCATTGAAGTCGATGCAAAAGGATTCGGCCGCTCCATCGACGACCACCCGCAGGCAGAATAGGGGAACCGCCCAGCGTTGGACGATAGCCGCCAGTGGGGCAGTCTCCATGTCGACCACGTCGATACCCTGGACCGCCAGGCGTCGTTTTTCCTCCACAGTCGCCACGACGTGATCGGCAGAACCAACAATCACCTGGGGGTAGCTGCTGGCATTCCGCGTGGCCGCCAGTTCCCATTCGCTCCCGTTTCGCAGGTCAACTGTCCTGAGACCCGTCACCACTTGCCCGATCATGTATTGGGGGCGTGTAGCCCCACAAGTGCCCGTACTCACAACACAGCCCGGGCGATGCCTCGCCAGCAAACGCTCCGCTAAAGCGCTCGCCAGCTCTCCCCCAGGGCCATCCGCAACGAGCCAGCACTCCAGCCCATGCAGCCGCCCTCTCTCGGCATAACGAGCCTCCACTTGAAGCGGCGTGCGTTGCTCCAGGCGTCGAGCCAGGGGCCGGAGCTCGTAAGCTTCCCCAGCGATAAGCAGGACGTCGCACACAGCCATTTAGCAATAGCCGTTTTCGCGGAACCAGGCCACGGCTCTGGCCAAGGCGTCTTTTACCGGGCCGGCGCGGTAACCAAGCTCCCTCTCGGCTTTGGTGGACGAAACGAACATCTTCTTTCTAGCCATACGCACCGCGTCTAGCGGGGCGCGAGGTTCCCTGCCGGAGAGCCGAGCCCAACCGGTCGAGAGCCAGCCATAAGCATAAGCGACCGAGTAGGGCAAGCGGACCTTCGGCGCAGGGATGCCAGTCAATTCTTCCAGCAGGCGAAAAATCTCGGCTAGGGTGAGATTCTCGCCTCCGAGGATGTAACGCTGGCCGGGACGGCCTCGTTCGGCGGCCAGCAGATGGCCGAGGGCCACGTCGCGCACATCCACCAGATTCAGCCCCGTGTCGATGTAAGCAGGCATGCGCCGGCGCAGGTAATCCACGATGATCTGCCCTGTGGGAGTAGGCTTGCGATCGCGGTCACCCACTGGCGCGGTAGGATTGACGATCACCACGGGGAATCCATCGCGGCTGGCCTCGAGCGCCGCCTGTTCGGCCAAGTACTTCGACTGCTTGTAGGGCCCTGCTAAATCGTTGGGGTGAAGCGGGGTGTTCTCGTCCCCTAGACCGTCCCTTGGAATGCCGATGCAGCCTACGGTGCTGGTGTGTACGAAACGCTTCACCCCAGCTTTCTTGGCGGCAGCGAGCAGGTTGCGCGTGCCCTCCACATTCGTGCGGAACATTTCCGACGGATCGGGTACCCAGAGCCTGTAGTCCGCTGCCACGTGGTAAACAATCTCGACCCCCTGAACGGCTCGTTCCACCGCACTCCTGTCTCGTAAGTCCCCTTCCACCAGGTCCTCCACGCCATCGAGCTCGCACACGCGGGCTGGATCGCGGACCAACAGACGCACCGGTTCGCCCCTTTGCAGCAGCTGTGCGGCTACGTGCCACCCTATGAAGCCCGTCGCACCCGTGACCAGCCGTAGCTCCATCGCGTATTGCGCATCAGCGCAGGGCCCAGCGGATCAGGCGAAGTCCATCCCGCCAACTCGCTCCTAGCCCCAGCGCAGCGGAGGGTTCAAATCCGCAATGTACCATGCAGTGCTCACAGCGGGGATCCCGGCCTGGTCCATAGCGTTGCCAGGGTGTCTCGGTCATGAGCTGCACGAAGGTGGAGTAATGCCGATCGGCAAGGAGGTAGCAGGGC
>JAUQPO010000065.1 GCA_030550335.1 Acidobacteriota bacterium | reverse complement strand
CAAAAACACAAAGCTGGGGCGGTCTCCAAAGTCCTTCAGCTAACCTAGAGCTAAAAACAGAGAACCCGCAGGAGGCTCGATCCTTCGAGCGGTACACTAAGAGGCCGGGGGCTGACATGTTCACATGGATATGCCCGCACTGTGGCGCTGAGGTCCCGCCGTCGGAAAGCGAATGCCCGAACTGCGCGGCCAGACAGCGTCGGGAAGCGGAGTCACAACCCGGCGTGGCACTAGAGCCGCCGGCACTGCCGGTCGACCAAACGGTCCGGGAGGAAGCCGTGCGGCCGGTGACGCGTCGGGGCATGCCGGGGTGGTTGACCGCCATTCTGGTGGCGGCCGTGGCTATCGGCGCAGGGACATTGGCAGTCCGCTACTGGACCAACCAGCGTAGCCGGGCTGCAGGGTACAACTCGTTGCAGGCGCCACCGCAAACGGCCCAGACCGGTAGCGCCCGCCTCGCCAGGTACATCGAAGTCACAGGTTTCCGAATCATCGAAGATGAAAACCGCAGGCTGCAAATCCAATTCCTGGTGGTGAATCACTCTCCCGCTGACATCATGGACTTGGCCGGGACTGTGCGGCTTCGCTCGACTGTGAGCAAACCTAGTGATCCTCCGATCGGAACATTCGAGTTTCGCACGACGCGCCTGGCGCCTTACGCTTCGATAGAGTTCAAGACTGTGCTCAACAGCCGGCTGCGTGCCTACGAGATTCCCGATTGGCAGTATTTACGAGCGGAGGTCGAGATTACCTCGCCTAAGGAGCTATGAAGCTGACAGTTTCGGCTGCTGCCAGTGGCAAGCCACGCCATCCAACAAGTCGCGGATCCGTTCCTGTCGATAAGCGAAGATTTCGCGCAGCTGGCGCCCGACGATCAGCCAATGGACCAACCGGCCCAGCCAACCGAAAGGCAGCTCGTAGACGACTTCGTCGGTCACTAGCGTTCCTTCTTCGGTGGGGTGGAAGCGGTGGGCGTGCACCCAGAAGCGGAACGGACCACGAATCTGCTGGTCGACGAAAAAGAAGGGTGGCTCGTACTCGGTGATCAAGGTTCGCCAGTGCAAAGGGATCCTTAACCAGCGGATGCGGTAGTCCAGGATGGCTCCTCGTTGCATTTGGACTTTTGGGGTAAGCAGTTGGAGCCGGAGCCAGCCCGGGGTGATCAAAGCGAGGTTGGCCGGGTCGTTGAAGAATGTGAACGTTTCCTGCAGGCTGCGCGGGACGAGCACTTGGAAACGCAGCTCGTACCTGCGCACCGGCACCTCCTCTGGCTGAGTCTTAGCCGACCACCCTGCCCTTCCCAGTGTACCGGTATTCGGCTGGTGCGTGGCATCATTCTGATCGCACGGCTTCACGATGGGGTCCAACTGACTCGCTTTGAGGCCCCAGTCCAGCGCGGTGCTATGATGATCAACGATCCCGACCCTGAGGGGAAAAGATGCCCACCGGAAAGGCATCCAGCCACGCGCGGAGCCACAAACCCAAAGCCACTGGCACCGTGAAGAAGGCCACTGACAGCCGGCGCGTCCAGCAGATTTTGGAGATCCTGGATCGTACGTATCCCGACGCTAAGACAGCCCTCAGACATCGGAACGCCTGGGAGCTGCTCGTGGCTACGATCTTATCGGCGCAGTGCACCGACGAGCGCGTCAACCAAGTGACACCCGCCCTCTTCGAAAAGTACCCCACGGTGTACGACTTTGCCAACGCCAACCTCCGGGAACTGGCCGAGGCGATTCGTCCCACGGGCTTTTATAACAACAAGGCCAAAGCGATTCTCGGAGCAGCCAAGAAAATTGCGGAGCAGTTCGGCGGTCAGGTGCCCAAGACTATGGACGAGTTACTGACTCTACCAGGCGTGGCGCGCAAGACCGCTAACGTAGTTCTTGGTGCTGCTTATGGTATTCCGTCAGGGATCGTCGTCGATACCCACGTGCAACGGATAGCGCGTCGTCTCGGGCTCACTTCTCAGAAAGATCCGCAAAAGATCGAGCAAGACCTGATGAAGATCATCCCACAAGATCGCTGGATCCGTTTCTCGTTCCAACTGATCGATCATGGGAGGCGGTATTGCAAGGCTAGGCGCCCGCTTTGCGGGGAATGTCCTTTGGAACCGTTGTGTGAGTCCGAGGACAAGACCGTATGAGGTGCACCTGGCGGGCGGCTGGGTTGGCGGGGCTTCTAATTTTATCGTCATGCCGACCGGATCCCCCTTACTACCCGATACCGGAACAGCAGCGGCCACTGACCTTCAATGAAGCGACGGGCTTGCTGCCGTTCATAGAGATGAATGCGCCTGAAGCACCCGAGCACTTCGTGGCGGATATCAGCCCCGTACTCGAAGCCGGCACGTGGCGGTGGACCGGCGAGCGTCCCACATTGCGCCTGGGAGCCAGCCACATCCAACGCCCAAAGCTCGTTATGGATCTCGCCGTTCCCGAAGTGACTTTCCGGGACACCGGTCCTGTGACGGTGACGATTTACATTAACGACCAGTTCTTCAAGCGAGTCCGGTATACCACGCCTGGCAACAAGCACTTCGAGGCGCCGGTGCCGCGACAGCTGTTAGAGGTCGCTGAAGAGACGACACTCAGAATGGTGGTCCACCCGCCCTGGGTGGCACCGACCGATGGGAATCGCCTGGGCGTCATTCTGATTCGTGCTGGCTTTGTGGAGCAATGACCGAGGTCGCTGCGATCGTCCTTGCGTGGCTTCTGACTGCCTTCAGTTGCGTTGCTATCGGCCGGTTGGTCTTGAAGTTGACTGCACCGGAGGACATAGCTGAGGAGGCACCGGTTTGCTTTGTCGTAGGCGCGGCTGGTCTAAGCCTCTTGATGTTTGCACTCTGCTCTTTACGTCTCGTGCACATGCCGGTGCTCGTCGGCCTGGCTTGCGGCGTCCTAGTGACAGGCTGGCGACTGGGATGGAGGCGCCTACGCTGGTGGCTAGGGCCTCAGCTCCCCAAGCCTTTGAAGTGGACAACTGGCGTGGTGGGCCTCGCTTTCTGCCTGCTCTACTTATCGCAGGCGCTTGGCCCTGAAATGAGCCCTGACGGCAGCACCTATCATTTGGGGCTGGTGGGCCGCTACTGGCGGGAGCATGGGTTCACGCGCATCACTACCCACATGTACGCGAACCTATCTCAGGGCGTCGAGCTGGTCTACCTGTTCGCGTACGCTTTCGGACGCCACTCCGCTGCTGCGATGGTGCACTTCACCTTCCTACTCGCAACAGTGGGGACTATGTTGGCCTATGGTCGACGGTTCGGCTTGGGTCCGGTAGCGGTTGCGGGAGCAATTTTGTTCTTCGCTAGCCCAGTGACGGGCATGGACGGGACGACGGCATACAATGACGTAGCCGTCGCGGCCATACTCTTCGTATTGTTCTACCTCGTCGAAGCTTGGCGGAGCGAGGCTTCCGGAAAGCTGTTAGTCCCGGTGGGCATCCTCGCGGGCTACGCATATGCGGCCAAATACACCGCCTTTCTGGCGCTGCCCTATGCGCTCGCCACGGTCGGCTTTGTCGAGTTGCGACGGAAACAGCGGTGGCTGCGGAGCGTGCTGATTGTAGCGGTGGTCGCATCGTTGTGGGTAGTGCCATGGTTGGTCAAAAACTGGATCGTAGTGCACAACCCGTTTTCCCCGTTCTTCAACCGCTGGTTCCGAAATCCCTATACGCATGTTTCGTTTGAAGACCACTACCGCTGGCAGATGCGCAATTACCCAGGGCTGCGAAGTCACTGGGAAATCCCGCTCGAGGTGACGGTGCGTGGGACGGTGCTGTGCGGCTTGATCGGCCCGGTATTCCTGTTGGCCCCGGTTGCTGGGATGAGTCTGCGGTACGCTCATGGTCGGCGTTTGCTGCTTGCTGCGGCTATTTTTGGGAGCACGTATGCAACGAACATCGGTACGCGCTTCCTCATCCCTGCCCTGCCCTTTTTGTCCTTAGCCATGGTGCTGGGGCTGGCGGCGTGGCGGGGTTGGCTTCCCTGGCTCGTAGCCGGTGTGCACGCGGTCCTGTCGTGGCCGCCAGTCACGGCTCTTTATTGTGACCCACACGCCTGGCGGTTACGTCGTGTGGCATGGAAAGAGGCTCTTCGCCTGCGACCAAGTGAGGAAACGTTGCGAGCGGGGCTGCCGGGATATAGCATGGCACGCTTGATCGAGGAGAAGGTTCCCGCAGGAGAACGAATCCTGACTTTCAACCAGATTCCGGAAGCGTACACCACGCGCGAAATCCTGGTCGTGTATCAGAGTGCGCTGGGCGATGTGTTAGGCGATGTGCTTTGGATGCCGATGATTTACGACGCGCAGCCAGTGCGCCGCATTGAGTTTCGATTTCCTGCTACCCAAGCTCAGGGACTTCGCGTGGTGCAGACCGCGGACCGCTCACCCAACCATTGGAGCGTGGCCGAGCTACGCGTGTACCGTGGCGATGGGGAACTCGCGCGGAATGCTCGGTGGCGTGTACGGGCTTGGCCGAACCCTTGGGACGTACAACGAGCCTTCGACAACAGCCCGGTGACACGCTGGCGAAGCTGGGAGAGGTTGTTCCCTGGTATGTTTCTGGAGGTCCAGTTCGGCGAGCCGACGCACCTGGATAAGGTAGTTCTCGAATGTGCTGCGGATCAACCGGATATCCGTCTTCAGCTCCAGCTGGACGCGGGTAATGGCCAGTGGCGCGCCGTGGATGCGCAGGTGCGGGACTATCGGGTGCCTCCACCCAAGTGGATGCGCCGCCTAGCCACCCTAGAGTTGCGGCGCTCGGGGATCAATTACTTCCTCGTTTCTCCAGGAGAATTCGGGCGCGACGATTACGAGCAAAACCGTGGCGCTTGGGGGATACGCCTGGTCGGTGAAGCCGACGGAATTCGGTTGTACCGAATCGAGTGAACCGTGGGGATCGGAGTAAGGTGTGGGTATGGCTTGGTTTCTCGGCGTCGATGGAGGCCAGACGAGTACCATCGCGGCGGTAGGCGACGAGGTGGGTCGCGTTGTGGGTAAAGGTGTAGCTGGGCCATGCAATCACGTGAGTGGCCCTGGTGGCCGTGAGCGGTTCCTGCGGGCATTAGGCGAGAGCGTTCGAGCTGCTCTCGCACAAGCTCGCTTGGACCCGAAGCACTTGCGGTTCACAGCGGCTTGCCTGGGTTTCAGTGGGGGCCCAGACGACAAGGCAGATCTGGTTCGCGAATTCCTGCATGCCGAAGTGCTCAAAGTCACCCATGATGCTGAAGTCGCGCTGAGCGGGGCGATGGCAGGGGAACCAGGTGTGATCGTGATCGCGGGGACAGGTTCCATCGCCTACGGGCGGGCTGCAGACGGCAGGACAGCCCGGGCAGGAGGCTGGGGATACCTGTTCGGAGATGAGGGTGGAGCTTTCGACCTTACCCGTCAAGCTCTGCGGGCAGCGTTACGGGCGGAAGAGGGGTGGGGGCCGCCCACAGGCCTCCGTGACCGGCTACTGGAACTCACCGGTGCCCGCACAGCGAATGAACTCTTGCACCGCTTTTACACCACCGAGTTTTCCCGGGACCAGATCGCCGCCCTCAGCGTAATCGTCGACGAGCTAGCGAGAAAAGGCGATCGGGTAGCGATGGAAATTATCGAACGTGCTGGCCAACAGCTCGCGGAGCTGGGCTTGGCCGTGAGACAGCAACTCTTCGCCCGGGACGAGCTGACACGGATCAGTGGGGTAGGAGGTGTCTTCCACTGCGCCTTGCTCCGGGAGCATTTCATCCGTTGCGTCTGTGCGGCACCCAATACCAGCTACGTCGAGCCTCAGTTCGAGCCAGCTCTAGGAGCGCTCATTGAAGCTTACCGGCTGGTGGGTTTGCGGGTCCTCCCTCGAATCGAAGAGCCATCAGTCACTAGTTCCGCAGAAGGCATGTTATGATCGATCGTTCGAGGTGACCCATGGCGAAGCTCTCGATTCGTGACTTGGACCTGAAAGGCAAAAGGGTATTCATCCGGGTGGATTTCAACGTGCCACTTTCTGAAGACGGCCAAACAGTCACTTCGGACAAGCGCATCCGAGAGTCACTGCCCACGATTCAGTACGCACTCGAGCAAGGCGCAGGTGTGATTCTGGCCAGTCACTTGGGGCGGCCTAAGGGTAAGCCAGATCCAAAGTACAGCCTCAAACCCGTGGCGCGTCGCTTAGAAGAGCTGCTAGGTCGACCTGTGAAAATGGCTCCTGACTGTGTCGGGCCGGAAGTTGAAGCTCTCAAGCCTGCACCCGGCGAAGTGCTGCTTCTGGAAAACGTGCGTTTCCACGAAGGGGAGACGAAAAACGATCCGGAATTTGCACGGCAACTGGCTTCGCTAGCGGACGTGTTCGTCCTGGACGCCTTTGGGTCGGCTCACCGGGCCCACGCGTCTGTAGTGGGCGTAGCCCAGTACCTACCCGCGGCAGCCGGCTTTCTGATGGAGAAGGAGTTAGAGTATCTGGGCAAGGCGATCTCGAATCCAGAGCGGCCCTGCGTAGCGATCCTGGGGGGTGCGAAGGTCTCTGACAAGATCGAGGTCATCGAGAACCTGTTGAAGATCGCAGACAAGCTGTTGATTGGGGGAGCGATGGCTTACACCTTCCTCCGTGCTCAAGGCAAGCCGGTAGGCAGGTCTCTTGTCGAGGAAGATAAGGTCGACCTGGCGCGGCAGTTGCTGGACAAAGCTGGCGACAAGCTGATGCTTCCCGTGGATCACGTGGTGACGGACGAGATCAAAGAGGGTGCTCAGGCGCAGGTCGTCGAAGCCATTCCCGACGACAAAGTGGGCGCCGACATTGGGCCAAAGACCGTCGAGGCATACAAGCGAGTCATTGCTACAGCGAAGACGATCATCTGGAACGGCCCCATGGGCGTTTTCGAAAAGCCGCCGTTCGATCGGGGTACTGTGGAGATTGCCAAAGCTGTTGCGGAGTCGGGAGCGACCTCGATCGTGGGTGGTGGCGATTCGGTGAAAGCAGTCGAGGCCGCTGGAGTGGCCGACAAGATCACCCACATCTCCACCGGTGGTGGGGCGTCGCTCGAGTTCTTGTCTGGTAAGGAGTTGCCGGGCGTGGCAGCTCTCCGCGACAAGTGAACTCGTTCCCTGTAAACGAGCGGGATGGGCACGCATGGTCTGCGTGCCCATTGCTTTTTGCTGGCGCGCGTGCTTGAAGGCAAACGCCCGCGTTGCGTACGTTGTAGGGTTGGCTCTGCCTTTGAACCGATAGTCCGCGAAAAGTCGTCCTCTTGAGAGGTGCGTTCGATGAACCGTCGGATTGGGAGCTTCATTCTCGCCTTAATTGCGGTGACCCTGCTCCACGCGCAACCGTATGCCGAGTTGGTGGGCACCATCACCGACCCCCGAGGGTTTCTTATCCCCGGAGCGACTGTCATCGTTACGGACAGCACCACCGGTCAGCGCTGGACAGTTAGCAGCAGCGGGGTCGGTTACTACCGGGTGTCTTTTCTCCCGCCCGGAACGTACCACGTACGGGTCGAACATCGCAACTTCCGCCCCGCCGAACGGCACAACGTGACGCTGCACCTGGGTCAAGTGTTGCGTGTGGATTTTAGCTTGGACCTCGGGGCTCCGACGGAACGCGCCAAGCAGGTGAGTGGGGCGTTCTTGATTCAGACCCACGAACTGGTGTCGAGCGCCTTACAGGAATGGGACCAGCTGCTAGCGATTCCCAGCCCGCGACGCGATTTGGTGGACTTTATCAAGCTTACCCCTTATGTGGCTATCCTGCACCAGCCTGCCTCCGCTGCCACTTTGTTCGAAGGCCCTTCACCGCGCGCTGTAGACATAGCCGTCGGCGGGCTGCGACCCGAGTTTCAGGGATTCACTCTTGAGGGAGCAAGAAATAGCGGGAGCAGACTGAACAGCCCAGTCGCCGAGAGCCCGCTCGGCACGGTGGGAGAGCTGCGGGTAGAAAACGGCTTGTTAGGGGCCGAAAGTTCACAGTGGCCCTCTCGAGTGAGCATATTCACTGGGAAGCCGCGCCCAGCCATCAACGGCGAGCTCTTCGCTTTCTGGACTGACGACTTTTTGAACGCGCGTCCCTGGAAAGAAGATGGCGACAAGCCTCCGTTCTCTCGTCGCCTGTTCGGTGCAACCATTGGGGGGCCGCTAGGCACGGGCAAGACCACCCCGCGAGCATTCTTCACGGTAGGGGGAGATTCGTTGACCGAGCGCCGCATTCAGCGGATGAAAGCCACCGTAGCCCCACTTACCTACCGTTATGGAGATTTCTCCTCGTTGAAGATCGACATCTACGATCCGCTTAGCCGGACATTCACCACTGACCGATACGGAAACTTGAAAGCCGACCAGGCAGTTCCATTTCCAGGGCGCCGGGTACCGGAATCGCGCATTGACCCAGTCGCGCTCGCCTTGCTGAGGCTTTACCCGGAGCCGAACCGGACGACGGATATCGTCTTCCAAAACTACTGGCGCACTAGCGAACGACCTTTGAAGCGCAACCGCTTCACGGGCGGTATGGAGGTTCGCGAACGCGAAGCTTCCCGCTGGTTCCTACGTGCCAGCTGGAGCAAGTGGGACGACGTGGTGTTGGCTAACTTCTCCGACCAAGAACGCACCAGTGAGGTCCGAGGCTCCCAAGCTGCCGTCTCCAACGTGCGTTCCTTAGGACGGAGGTGGACCGGCACGTTCAGCTTGACCATTCACCAGCTGACTACTGGCACGCGCTTACGGAACCCCGCTGCCTACGGAACCAGCGCAGCACTTGGGATTCGTGGGCTAAGGCAGGCCACAAGGTCCACCGAGGGCTTACCCTACCTAGTCTTCGACGGCATTGGGTTGGATTCTTTTGGGACGTTGCCTTACGGAAATTTCCGGGGTAGCGAACGATTGGCCCAACTAGCCGGTGCGATTTCCACAACCCGCGGTGATCACGCCTGGAAAGCTGGCGGTGAAATCTGGTACGAGCGGGCCGAGCATAACGGCGACAGTTATCTTACCGGCGTGCTCGTTTTTGAGCGGAGAGCCTCCACGCGCCCTCAGGACCCACTGACGACAGGACACACTTGGGCGGACTTCCTGCTGGGTGAAGTTCGTCGAGCTCAGCGAGCTCTAGCGCCGTACGGGAGCACCCTCAAGCGAACGAGCGGGGCGGTATTCTTCGAGGATACGTGGAGGGTGACTCGCCGGCTCACGGTGATCGCCGGAGTCAATTACCAATATCGCCCCGCTTTCACGGACACTTCGCACCGTAGTGCCAACTTTCAAATTTTCGACGTGGGGGCCGAGGAAAAAGGACTGTTGACGAAGACACAGGCGCCTGTCCTGATCCGGCCAGGGGTCAATGACTTCTATGACAGCCTCTCGTTCCGCTTGCCGAGCGTAGTTCGTCTGGCGGTGGACGATCGACTCTGGGGAGCACGGTTGATGCGCAGCGACCGGAACGACGTGGCGCCTAGAATTGGGTTGGCGTATGCGGCGACGCGAACTACGTCGCTACGACTCGGCGCGGGCTTGTTCTATGTGCCCGAGCCCGCTTTCTGGCGTTTTCGTCTGGCTCAGAATCTCGCAGGGTTCGATCGCACCTCAGCGAGTCCAGAGACTCTGGACCTGAGCTTGCAAGATCCCTGGCGCTTGGCCCACGGCACAAGTTGTGTTGGGTGGAGCGGGCCCTGTGTACAATCGCCCTACTTGTTTGCTATTGCCCCCTGGGCGAGATCGCCATATGTGTGGCGGTGGATGGCCCAGTTGCAGCAAGAGGTCTTCCGCAACACGGTCCTGGAACTTGGCTATCAAGCAAACGCCGGTCACAAGCTGAGCTCGCTGCGGGTGTTAAACCAGCCTGTGTTTCGGACTGGTTCTGACGACGCCCGCCCGCTCACCCAGCGCCAACCGTGGCCGGGCTATGGATTCATCGAAACCGTGGACCCTTCCGCTAATTCGAACTATCACGCGATGAATTTCTCCATCCGACGACGCTTTGCTCGCACCCTCACGTATGTCTTTTCGGTGACCTGGAGTAAAGCTATCGACAATGCCAGCGGTTTGAGCGATGGGTTGGGGGATGGTGCGCTACCAGCCTCCAGTTACAATCTCCGCCACGAACGGGCATTGTCGAGCTTCCATCAAGGGCGAACTTTCGTGACGGCTTTCTTCTGGCAGTGGCCGTTTGGTAAACGGCGTTTGATCAAGCCCACGGGCTGGAAGGATGTGGTGTTCGGGGGTTGGGAGTTGGGGTCGATCATTACGTTAGCGGACGGGAATCCAGTCAACGTGCACCCGATAGGGGATTTCCAAGACCTCGGTCTCGCCGTGGCTCGTCCGGATGCGACCGGAATCAGCCCGTTCCGCGGTCCCCGCCGAGCGTACAGACTTTGGGATGCTGATGCTTTCACTTTGCAGGAAAGCACCACCTTGCCCTACCGCTTAGGCGAGATTGGGCGGAATGCCTTGTTGACACCGGGTCTGAGCAATTGGGATTTCCTAGCATCGCGGTACGTTCACTTGAACGAGCGCCACCGCTTCCAGTTCCGCATCGAGATTTACAACCTGTTCAACCGGCCGAACTGGTTGCTGCCGAACACTGATTTCCGCCCGCGAGAACAGTTCGGCGTGGTACCCTACGCCCGACCCATGCGCGAGATCCAGCTTTCCGTCCGGTACCTGTTCTGATCACCCCAGAGTGGTCAGCGGAGCTATCGGGGCAAGGTCCAACGGCTCCATGTTGAAAGGGCACCAAGCCGTCTCGCAGGCCAAACACGAACCCCTCGTGCACGCCAAAGCACCTCGATGGGTGGTCCGGTGTTCCCGGCCCGCCTTGAGACAAGATCCGAGTCTATGCTGGCTCGCTTCACGGAATCCCCTTTTGGCCAATTCCTTGCGGACCCTTTGCCGTGCTCCGGGATCATGTACTCGCTCGGTGCGAGTGTGTTCAACGGGTCGCCGTTTGACCACTAGCACCGCTCGCAAGGGAGCGAGCCACCATGCAACACCCCGGAGTAATTGCGCTGAACGTGGTGCGTGCCGTCCGCGAGGTGCGCCCGGGGCCCAGCATTCCGCTAGGGCGAGGACGGTTAGTCGAGTAGGCAGTCTCAGGGGGCGAAAGACCACCCATCAAGACCAACCAAGACGCAGTTCGAAACCGATGGCTCTCTGCGGTCGTATCCGATACGACCGGTGTCCACATGGTTGGCGATCCACATGGTTAGCGAGAAGCTCGAGCTTGTAACGGTGGGCACTTGAACCAGTGGTCAGTTAGGCCTAACGACTTCGGATCGCGCAGGTAGCTCATCGTTTGCCTAGCACTTTCTGGCACGATAAGAGTAGGCGAGCTTGAGCGGACTACAATTCACACCACCGTCAGCTGAGAAACGGTCACAGGCTGCGCTCCCACAGCCGCTACGCAGGAGTGCCAACGGTTTTGCATCGATCACCCAGTCCGCGCTGGTCGGTGCACGGGCCACGTTCGTAGCCATACTGGTGAGTGCAATTCTCGCAGCCATCAAGATTCTGGCGGGGATTACAGGCCACGCTTATGCCCTGATCGCCGACGGTGTGGAGTCCATGCTGGATATCTTCAGCGCCTTGGTGGTGCTGGGGAGTCTGCGAATCGCGGCGACACCGCCCAACGAAGAGTTCCCCTATGGGTACGGAAAGGCTGAGCCGCTGGGGAGCATGGTGATCTCGATCGGACTGTTGGTGGCAGCCTTGGTGATCGCTATCCAAAGCGTCCGAGAGATCATGACGCCCCATCACTTGCCAGCAGCCTGGACCCTCATCGTGCTCGTGCTAGTAGTGGTTACCAAGGAAGGCCTATTCCGCTACCTGTCGCGGATGGGCACGACCATCGGAAGCACTGTCGTCCGGACCGATGCATGGCATCACCGTTCAGACGCTTTAACTTCGCTGGCCGCCTTTATTGGGATTTCCATAGCTCTAATCGCCGGGCCTGGCTACGAGTCGGCGGACGATGTCGCCGCACTATTTGCCTGTGGTGTGATCGGCTTTAACGGTGTACGGCTGCTCCGGTCCGCGTTGCGCGACATTATGGATGCAGCCCCGCCGGCACACGTCGAACATGCGATTCGCGAGATCTCCACAGGGGTACCAGGCGTCTACGACGTAGACAAGTGCCTAGTTCGCAAAAGTGGCCTGGGGGCTTTCGTGGATATCCACGTATCTGTCGATGGAGAGATTACAGTACGGGAAGGTCACGAGATCGCCCACCGGGTCAAGGACGCCCTATTGGCTTCCCACCTGCCCATCTTGGACGTGATTGTCCATGTGGAACCCGCCTACCCGCCTGTGCCGGACCGCGAGCGAAGCGTCGAATCGACGGCCGTGGTCGGTAACGAGACCCAAGGTACAGCGGGCTACACTGAGGAAGCGCCTGCTGCTCAATGAGCTCAAACGCCGGGGTCGTCCGCTGACGGTCCGTAGATTGAAGGGATGGGGACGTCTTTCAGCCGCAAGTAAACGCTCAGTTGCCCTCGGTGGTGAACCAGGTGGTTGATCACAAAGCCTCTGAAGGCGCCATATTTTGGCAACGTCAGTCGCGGCTGACCGTTGACCAGGAACGACCAGGGCTGCTCCCACAAGGCCTCAGGTGCTTTGGCCAAACTGTCCTTGCCTTCGGCAACGTTGCGGTCAAATCGGCTAAGCAGCTCGTCGAGTGAACCAGCAGGCCGTTCTGGACCGCCTTGCGTCGCTTCGAACGCTTGCGTTTCGAGAATGCGCCGGACCCAAGCAGGCGCACCCGCGATGTGACTCGCCAGCTCCCGCAACGACATGGACTTAGCGTGGGGCTTCCAATCGAACAGCTCCGCGGGGATACGCTCCAGCAATCGGCGCGTTACAGCAGTCTCTTGGTCGAACTCTGCTGCGAGCAATTCGGTCAGTGTGGCCATAATCCTGCCTCCTTTCCATCCTAAGGTCTCTCACTCGCTTCGCGCACGGATTTTTCCAAGCCCGCTGCGATACTACCCGGCACCTTGAGTTTCGCCAGGTGCACTGGCCGGCCGCACCGTTCTATCTTGCGCTGCCTGAAGACAAGCCTGCTGACCGTCCTGTCACAGTGTGATA
>JAUQPO010000064.1:8045-13068 GCA_030550335.1 Acidobacteriota bacterium | reverse complement strand
CAAGACACTACCTCGATCTTGGCTCCGGGTGGTAGCAGCTCGTCCAGTTTCGGATCCTCCCGGACGATCTCACCGATCACAGGGAAGTTGCGGGTGTCCTGGGCGCAAATCCGGGTTGCAAGCAAGGCTAGGGCCACACACAGGAAGCGTCGATGGAGCATGCTGACCAGACCTCCGGAATTGTTAAGCCAGCTTATCTCAGCGGATGCCTTGGCATGCGAGGTGCTCCGAGCCGAGAATAAGGGCAAAGGGGGGCTAACTGATGTCCACCATAAGCCAGTTGTCGCGGCTGACGGGACTGTTGATCCTCATGGTCGGTGCTGGCCCCCGCTTGCACAGCAGCCCGGTCCAGTGTGTAGTGACCGCTGAAACGCCACTGCTCCGGGCCGAGGCGATGGCGGAGTTGGTGGGGCAAATTCAGATCGACTGCCGTGGTGGTGATCCAAACAGCGTCCAGTTCCTCAACCTCGAACTCTTTTTGAACGTACCGATCACGAGCGACCCGACGGGGATCGGTACGGATGAACTCGAAGCGCTTCTGCTGATCGATGATCCGCTGCCGGCTCAGTGGAATACATCGAACCGGGTGCTTTACTTCGGCCAGGTAAAGGGCGTGCCTGGTGTAGCACCGGGGCCTGCTGGTGGCTTGGGGGCTCCTGGGTCTGGCAACGTGTATGCCGCGGAGCGAGTTCCGGGCTCGCCGAATCGCATTCGCTGGTCTGGAATTCCGTTCGTTCCTGCGCCGGTGGGCGAGCTTCGCACTTTGCGCATTGTGAACGTGCGAGCTGACTTGACGAGCCTTGACGGTTCTGGCCCTGAGCCTCCAACCGTTCGGGCGTGGCTGGCTACTTCGGGTGCTGGGTTGTTACTTGTGAATTCTCAGGTGGTCCTGGGATACGCCGTATCGAGTCTCCAAGTCCGCGTCGAACCTAACGATCAGACAACGAATGTGGTCTTGGAAGAGCGATTCCGAACGGCCTTCCGGAAGCGAATCGAGAACAGTCCGGCTGGCGCTTTATCGTCGGTGCCTCAAGCCTTACCTACTCGAATCTACGCCACCGAAAGCGGATTTACTCCCGAGTTTAGCGGGTTGGAACCTGACGCGATCGGAGTGGCGGACACAGGCACCCGTTTTGCACTGCGATTCTCGAGTCTGCCGGAGGGTTGTTATTTGGTCGTGCCCGCGCGTGTGACGGGAGAAACTGCCGAAGGTGTGCCGAGTGAACTGGAACTGCGGCTAGTGATCGAGCCGGAGGAAGGTCTAGCGGGGGGAACATTAAGCACCGAGGACACACCCGAACAATTGGTGGTGCCGCGTAGCGGGCAGGCAATCGTGCTCTATGAGGTGGTAGCACGACCCCCTTACGCGGGTTTGTCCGGAGCGCTTCTTCTGGACCGGTTTTCCATTCCAGTTCGCGTCGTTCGTCCTCAGCCCGTTGTGCTCAGTGCATTGGCAGTCGAAGTGATTTACGCACCCTGGCACCCATCCCGGGAACCGGATCGGCGTGCTCCGGAACCTCGATGGTCAGCGATGCCCCCACCTGGACAGGTCTTCTCAGTTCCAGTGCTCCGGTGGACGGACTACGTCACCTTCGAGTACGCGCCCGGAGATCCAGCGCCGCTGGAGCGCACGATCGAGTTCGGTTCTTTGGGTGGTGCGCTGACGGCGGCCATCGAGGTAGTTCCCACGGAGGCCCGGTCCTGGCTACGGGTTGTCGTACCCCCGGCATATGAAGGCCAGCCGGTAACATCCGGCCTGATCCTACGGGTGGATCCGCGTCAGTTGGTGCCCGGCCACTACGTGGGTGCGCTGGCGGTGCGGCTGAATGATCCCGCTCGGAGCTTGCGCGTCCTACCCGTACTGTTAACGGTCCTGGGTACACCATTGTTGAGAGTGGACACGGCGCCGATCGAGCTCCAGACCGTTGTGGGTGAGCCGACTCCTCAACCCGTCATCCGACTGATCAATTCCACAGTGCGGTCGTTGCCCTTCAGCATTTCGGCTCGCACCGAAGACGGCAGTAGCTGGTTGCAAGTGAGCTCTTCGTGGGATTGGACGCCAGCAAACCTGTTCGTGCGCGTGCAGCCAGAAGGATTGGCTCCAGGTCGGTATCGTGGCGAAATTCGTATCGAATCCGAGCGTGCGCCGAACAGCCCGCTAGTAGTGCCAGTGAGTTTGGAAGTTCGCCCGCGTGGGCCGTGGTTCGATGCCGCGCATGTTTTGCACGCGGCTACACGGCGCCCGGGTCCGCTCTCTCCCGGGCAGATCGTAATCATCGAAGGATTGCAGCTTGGACCCGACTCTCCTGTCGTGGCGAGCCTGGATGCTTCTGGTCGGTTACCCGCAACGCTGGGCGGAACCACCGTTTGGGTGGACGGCTGGCCTGCCCCGCTGCTAGCCGTCGCGCAAAGCGAGATCACTTTCGTAGTTCCTCTGCACGTTGCTGCGCGTCCAAGTGCGGAGATTGTTGTGGAGTTCGCTGGTGAGCGATCGCAACCGGTCGTGGTGGCGATAGCCGAAGTTAGCCCAGGGCTATTCAGCTTGGATCGGACAGGTATCGGACAGGCAGCTGCGGTGAACAGTGATGGGAACGTGAACTCACCAGCTAATCCGGCTCGGCGGGGTGAGGTGCTCGCGCTGTATATGACGGGGGGTGGAACTTACACCGAATCGCTCGATGAATTCCGGCTGGCACCGGTCGAGCACCTGCCGCGTTTGGTAAGTCCCGTGCGTGTGCGCATTGGAGGTGTGGAGTGTCCGGTTGAGTGGGCAGGGGCCGCGCCGGGGCAGGTTGTGGGATTGGTGCAGGTCAATGTCCGGCTTTCTGACGGTGTGCCGGTGGGACCGGCGGTGCCTGTAGAGTTGTGGGTGGGGACGACGGCGGCACCAGTAACGACGTATGTGAGCATAGAGGGCAGCTGAAGAGGATAGCTCTGATCAGTCGGGAAGGTTGACACGACCAGTAGGCCAATCCGGGGGCGAGGCCGGACCGATGAAGGTGTTCTCACGAACTGAAGTCGCGACGCTGTTGTTCATGCTTTCCATCGCGCTAGACCCTCCTCAGTTGTTGTGGGTTGGCGAAGTCGACGGGGCGGTGGTGCTTCACGTGCGAGCGGATCGATTGGAGGTTGAACAGTTGGCTGGGCTCCCTGTCCAGCGGCAACAGGTTCGGTTCTATGAGCCGTTGCCAGAGGATCGGGTAACGGTCCGCTTAGATGTGATTGAGGGACGCGGGCGCGTGCGGATCCTGGAGCAACCTCGACGAGAGAATGACTACACGTTGAAGATCGGGATCGAGGATCCGCCGAGGGGTGCCGGTTGGTACGTGCTGGCGATCCATTGGAACGGCGGGCGATGGCCCGCAGGCCGTGGCGGTGGAGTGGGCCTGCCTCAGGCAAGTCGATCTTGGCTGCGTTGGGAAGGGCAGGTCGATGGTGAGGTATTGATTCACTGTGCCGCGAACCAGTGCGTGTCGGAAGTCCGTTCCGGACGACCAGTCATCGGCGATCGGCATTGGAGTTCGGCGCCTATGCCTCGAGCCCATGTTCCGGTGAGCTTGGAAGTGGTGCGCGGTCGTGGTGAAGTCAGGCTGGTACAGCAACCCGACCGCACTAACGCGTACCGGGCGACCGTATGGATCCGCGATCCTCAGCCGGGCGCAAGCGAATACGCATTTGTGCTCAGTTGGCCGGAAGAACAGCCGGCGCCGCCGTTAGTGACCCATCCCGGTGGACGATGGGAGGGGCGAGTGGATGGGCGTGTGCGGGTGCGTGTGGAGGGCGATCGAGCCGAAGTCGAAGTAGTGAGTGGGGCACCTGTAGAAGGGGCGCGGTACACTGCGTTCCGGCCGCTGCCTGCGGAGGACCTTCCGCAGCTCCGCGTCCGGCGCTTGAGGGGTCGGGGGCGGGTCCAAGTGATCGAGTATCCTTCGGCTCGCAACGGTTACCAGCTCGTGTTCGAAATCGATGATCCGCAGGGTGGCGCTGCGGATTATCAAGTGGAGGTCGGATGGTGAGCTCGGTGGCTCAGGCGCAAGCACCTCAGGTTGGGCGCTCGGCATTACTGGCGGGTGGTGTGGCCTGTGGCTAGGCCGGGGTACTGATTGAGTTCGTGGTCACGGGCGCGTATAATTGCAACGGATGAGGGAGCGGGCTGTGGTCCCGTGCCCTCAGGAGGCAATGAGTTCAGGGGTTGTCTGCTAGGAGGACAGATCCGGAAACGGGAGGCAAGAGTATGCGACGACTGGCAGTCCTTTTGAGTGCCGGGATGCTCGCTGCGGCTTGCTGGGCACAAGAGTGGCGAGGCAGCATCACTGGCACGGTGCGCGATCCCCAAGGCGCGGTGATTCCCGGCGCCACGGTGATTGTCACCAATACCGAGACCAACGTCACTACGCGTACGGTGACCAACGAAACCGGGTATTTTGAGATCAACTTACTCAATCCCGGCACTTACCGGCTCACCGTCGAGGCCCCCGGATTCAAGCGCTTCGTGCGCATGCCTTTGGAGTTAAGCGTGGGTGGGCGCTTGGATATCCCGGTGACCTTGGAAGTCGGCGAGGTGACCGAGACGATCGAAGTCACAGCCGAAGCTCCACTGATCGACACTTCGACGGCCAACGCGGGGCGGGTACTCGATAACCGTCAGATCATGCAGTTGCCGTTCAACGACTTGAATCCTTTCGCGCTGGCTACGCTCGCGCCGGGTATGCACTGGACGGGGCAGCCGGCCTACCGCAGGCCGTTCGACAACGCCGGGACGTCATCGTTCAATACGGCGGGCGGTGTCGGCCAGAACGAATACACCATCGATAACGCGCCAGTGACCGGAACCAACCGGCGCGTGGGGTTCGTTCCTCCGGCTGATGCGGTCGAGGAGTTCCGCCTGGAGACAGCGAGCTTCGACGCGGGCGTTGGCCATACTTCCGGCGCAATCGTCAACGTGATGACCAAGGCCGGGACGAATACCTTCCACGGGACGCTCTACGATCAGCACTGGCAACAGCGCTGGAACGCTACGCGC
>JAUQPO010000064.1:0-8035 GCA_030550335.1 Acidobacteriota bacterium | reverse complement strand
CCAGGGCAAGATCAGCAAGGACACGCCCAAGCAGGCTTCCGGGCGGTCGAATAACTTCGGCGGCACGCTAGGGGGCCCGGTAATTCGGGATAAGGCCTTCTTCTTCTTCAGTTACAACGGCATTTATCAGAAGAAGACGGAGGACACCGGGGCCATTAACCGCACGGTGCCCAAGCCCGAGTGGCGCAAGGGCGACTTCTCCGACATGCAAGCGCTGGATCCGGTCAAGTACACGATCTACGATCCGCGCTCGGCCTTCGTGAAGGGTGGCAGGGTGGTGCGCGTACCGTTCCCTGGGAACAAGGGCGTGCCGATCCTGAATCCTTTGTACAAGTTCTACGAGCCGCTCTACCCGATGCCCAATAACGTCCCGGGATTGGTCTCCCCAGAGGGCTTCAACAATTGGTACGCGGCTCAGATGCCTAAGGACGAGCGGTTCAATTCGCTGTTGAATCGATACGACTACAACATTTCTGAAACTCAGCGGGTGTTTGTGCGTTGGTACTGGAACCACCGGTTGGCGGATGAGTACGACTGGACCTACCCCACCAAGCGGGGCCTCCACACCAACGGTTTGGTCCGGATCAACAAGGGCGGCGGCGGTAACTACGTCTGGACGCTGAACCCCAACAACACGCTGGATATCGGCGTGAGCTGGACACGGTTCAGCGAGGGTGCGGAGCGGCCTGTGCAGATCGCTTACAAGCCCAGCGACGTTGGTTTGCCGAAGTACCTGGACGAGAAAGCTGGCGATTATCACACGCTGCCCCGCCTGGATTTCACCAATATCGAGGACTTCGGTGGGGACTATCCAGTGATTGGTACCCGTGGAACTACCGGCTTGTTGCGCATCCAGATGAACACGCTCAAAGGTGATCACTCATTGAAGTACGGTTGGGAGGAGCGCCGGTACTGGACCACCACCGCCAGCCTCGGTTACACCTCCGGAAGATTCCAGTTCAACAACTACTTCACGCGAGCTTCAGACGACGACACCAAGGCTGCCAACCATGTGCACGACTGGGCGGCCTTCATGATGGGCTTGCCTTATTCGATTACGATCGACACGAACGACACCGCGATCTGGTCCACGCGATTCCGCGCGATCTACTTCCAGGACGATTGGCGCGTAACTCGCAAACTGCGCCTGAACCTGGGCATTCGTTATGAGCGCGAGGCTGGTATCACTGAACGGTTCAACCGCGGGATTGCCGGTGGGTTCCTGGCCGACTTCAAGCCGGTCTTCGCGGACTGGGTCGAAGCAGCTTATGCAGCGAACCCGCTGCCGGAGCTACCGCCTAGCCAGTTCAAGGTCCGCGGAGGCGTCGAGTATTTGGGCAGACCGTACAAGACCTTTACGGATGGCGTGCACCACTTCTTGCCGCGTGTGGGCATCGTGTACCAGTTCAATCCGAAGACAGTGCTGCGGCTCGGCTATGGCTGGTGGTACGACACGCTGAATAGCAACAACTATCGCCCGAGCCAGGCCGGCTACAGCCAGACGACCAGCACCGTGATCACGACCGACCGCGGCTTGACCCTGTGCTGCGGCGTGGGGCCAATCTCGAACCTGTCCGAGGTACGTAACCCGATGCTTGACCCATTCCCCGTCCGGGCGGACGGCACGCGGTTCGATATGCCCTACAAGAACAGGCTCGGGCCTTACATCATCCAGGGTTCCGCTATGGAAATCTACCCGCGGGACTTCGACCCGGCCTGGCAGCAGCGCTGGCGACTGGGCGTCCAGCGGGAGATCACCCACAACATGGTGATCGACGTTTCGTATAACGGTGCGTACTCGCTGGTGCCCGTCTTCCAACGCATCAACTACCTGCCGAAGCAGTACTGGGCGACGGGCAACGTGCGGGTGCAAGCTGTCGACGATGATATGAACAAGAGCTTGCCGAACCCGTTCCACATCAGCAAGCTCGCGCCGCTGGCCCAGTCGGACCCGGTGCTGTACAACTTCCTGGCCACTCGTGGGTTCTTCACCTCCACAACCATCCGCAAGCACCAATTGTTGCGGTACTTCCCCAACTTGTCCGGCACTATGTCGGGCATCCGGCCGGGCGTGAAGTCCAACGATGTGCGTGGCGGTAACTGGTACCACGACATCCAAGTGGTGTTCAACCGTCGGTTCACCCGCGGGTTCCAGACTACGGCTATGTACACGCACGCCGTGGGTTCCGAGGCAGATTGGTATGCCAACGAGTTTGACGAGCGGCCCTCTTGGCGTCCTCAGGATGCCATCCGGCCGCACCGGTTCGTCTGGACGGCGATCTACGAATTGCCGTTCGGGCCTAATCGCAAGTGGCTGAGGCAGGGTGTACTCGGCCATATTGTGGGCGGCTGGCAAATCAGCTGGGTCTACCAGCGGCAGGGTGGCCCGCCAACAGGCTGGGGCAACCGCTTCTTCTACGGTGACATGAGAAACCTCAAAAAGCTGTTCCGGCACGAGGAAGTCCACGAGCAGGATATCCACGTTTGGTTCGATCCGAATATCGCCTATCGCGGCACTGGCCCCATCCCTGAGGGCTTCCAAGGGTTCGAGGGTCGCTCCGGTAACCAGCCCGGCTCCTACCACGTGCGTGTATTCCCGTCGCGGCTGGCGGAGTTGCGTGCGGATGGTATCCGGAACTGGGATGTCAAGATCAAGCGGGTGTTCCAGATCACCGAGCGGTTGCGCACCTCGTTCGATGTCGATCTGCTGAATGCAACCAACCACACCAACTTCGGCTCTCCGCAGACGGATCCTACGAACGCCGACTTCGGCCGGGTGACCGAGCAAAACGGTTTGAGCCGACTGATTCAGTTCAACTTGCGTATTGAGTTCTGAGCGGGATTGCTGCGTTCCGTGCATGGGGCGTTGCGGCCCAGCCGCAACGCCCCGTTTACTTTTCGCTATTCAGTCCGATTCCGAGGTGTTCGCCTGCACGGAGGCCAAGGACTTCTCGCGCCCGGCACGGCAGTGAAGTGGCGGGTGTGACCCGGCTCCGCAGCAGCGTTTGGCCGCTTTGGGACTTTGGCCGGTTTCTGCAGGCTGTGACAGCCGTTGAGCTGAAGTCGCGGCCAAGCGGCTCTTGCCAGTTGGTGTGGCGCCATTCTTCCACAAAGTCCTTGGTCCGTGGCCAGCAGGTGTAAGTCGCGACGTGTTTAGGTACGCCGAGAGCAACTAGGGCGCAAGTGCGTTGGAGAGCGCTGATGCTGTGGGAACGCTCCAGCCAAATCGAATCGTCGGCTTTCTCCATCACGGCTCCACGACAAGGAACCCCGGGCCATAGGCCCGGTTACCCCCCGCCTACTGGGGCTCGATACTCCCCATATCCGGCCCCCATACGAACTGAGACGGGGCGTTTTTATGGGTCAGCATTAGCAGGTGCTCCTCGCCTCGATGGATTGGGTTGCGCGCGCGATCCCCCGTGCGGGCTTGTGGCCCCGACACCCAAAAGGGCGTGCCAACTGAGGTTCCGATCTGCGGAGGGCACCCTTAGTGGATTGGCGACAAGACGAGGCCGATCGATGCGTGGGACGCTTTCTAAAAAAGCGTACGGGCTCAACACGCAAACCCTATAACCTGGGTGGTCGAACTGTACACTGGACACCCCTGTCCAGTCGCGTTCCCTGGCTGCCTGGGTATTCCCGGGTGATGCTACTTGCCACGGGTCAAAAGATCTATGGCAGGCTGAGGTCGCGGCTCGATAACCCACTTTTAAAAGATTCGCGCCCGAGTTTCCGGAACCGGGGCGAGGAGCCTCTGCCTTACCCTAAGCGCACGCTCGCGAATGCCAAAGCCACGTTCGAGATTGCGTCCTGGCAGTTGGTGAGCTTCGGCCATCGCGGGCGAAGCATTTTCGAGGGGTGCTCGCAATGGAGAACCGTACGATGTGAGCTTGTTGCGCCCACCTCCGGGGCACCGTCGGCTTAGGTTCGTCCCCCTTCCGGAGCGCCTCGGGCGTCGCCTTGCTCGGTCCCTGCGACCCCTGAGCAAACTCGTTGAAGCACGGATGAAAAGGAAACCGCCAGCCCAGCAGCGCTGGACTGGCGGCCTTCTACGTTAACGAAGCACGGCCTTCTTATGCCTGCGTCAGAACGACAACCTCAGGCCGAGCCGGAACATGCGCTCGTCGATCCCTTCGCGCCCGGTGTTGCGGGTGCCGGTGACCTCGAAAACGCCGCTCCGGAACGTGCCATCGGGGTTCAGCCGCAGGTTCGAGATATTGTTGCTGGGGTTGCTGAAGTGCGGCGTGTTAGTGGCGTTAAAGGCTTCAGCACGGAATTCCAGCTTCCAGCGCTCGGTCAGGTCGAACCGGCGGAAAATGCCGAGGTCGAGGTTCACCAACCCGGGGCCGCGCAGGATATTGAAGCCAGCAGTACCGAATCGCGGCTCGGTGACCGCCGCAAAGCATTTCCAATCGTAGAACGGCATACCTACGCCCACGAGTCCCAGCTTCTTGGGCTTGCAGCCAGGCAGCAGGTCTGCGCGCTGGCTGTTGCGCGGAGCATTGAGCGAGACCGCAGAGGCTGTGACGGTGAACGGCTGGCCGGAGAAGGAGCTAAAGATCGCATTGATTTGCCAGCCGCCCAGCAAGCGTGCTGGAGCGCCACTGGTGGCCCAGCGCTTGCCGCGACCGAAGGGCAAGTCGAAGATCGTGGCGGCCTGCAGGTTATGTGGCGTATCGATACCGCAGAGGGCGCGGTTCAAGCGGAAGTACTGAGGGATCTTGATCGCAGGCTCATCGCCGCTGTTGCTGACCCCAGCGATACCGATGCACTTCGACCAAGTGTAGGAGAGATAAACCATGTACCCTCCGGCAAACCGCCGTTCGAGGGTGGCCTGGAGCGAATCGTAGTGGCTATTTCCAACGGGGCCCACGAGCCGCGTGGCGGCCTGACGGCCGAACTTCTGATAGAAAGGCATACTCGCCTGGCCGCCGCCGGGCAAGCCGTAGTTCAGCTCGTAGAAGCCGAGGATGTTATTCTGCCGAGTAGCAACGTAGCCAGCCTGGAATGAGAAGTTACCGAGTTTCTTCTGGAGCATAAAGTTCCAGGATTGGATGTAGCCCCGCTTGAAGAAGTCAGCCAAAGTGTTCACATCGACGTTCCCAGGCATGTCGATGATGCCGTTGCCCAGGTCTGGCTGCTTCAGCGTAGGGATACCCTCAGCCAGCCGCCCCACGGGTGTGAACGCGTTCGGCCCAGACTCGCTCAACGACATCAGGATCGGGTGGTTGACCCGCATCGGGCGAGCCATATTCCAGGGATCGATGCTGATGCCGTAACCCATGCGCATGACCAAGGTATCAGTCAATCGGATGGCAAGGCCAGCTCGCGGGGCGAACAGGCGCTTGCTGACCTTGACGCCGCAATCTTTGGGTACCACGCCATAGCCACAGACCATCATCTTGTTGGTGGCGAGGTTATAACGCTCCAGCCCTCGATCCTTCCGCGTGGGAATGGGGAAGTACTCCCAGCGGGTACCGAAGATGAAGGTTACGCGCCGGCTGAGCTGCCAGCGATCGCGGATGTACCAGCTGTACATAGAGGTGCGCGTGTTGTATTGGTCCGGGAACTGGAAGATCTTCCCCCGGGAAGCGGGTAGCCCGAGCAAAAACGCGGCATAGCTGTTCCATTGATTCGCCGAGGGTCCACCTTTGACTGTCGTGATCCCTCCACTGAAGTCAAATCCCCCAGCTCCAGGTTGGGTGCCGCCATAGAACTCGGGCTGGGTGTGGTTCAAATTCTGGAAGGAGATCTCGGTTCCCCATCGTACGTCGTGGGAACCTTTCAACCAGTTCAAGTTGGCTTGGTAGTTGTGTTGAGGGTCCCAGCGGTAATACGGCATGTAACCCTCGGTTTCTCCGATAGTCGTGTAATTGGAAATCGAGAAGCGAGGCCAACCACCTTCGAATCGCCGGGGCCCATTGGTACCTGGAATGCCCAGAATGTCTGACCCAATTTTCTTGTCGATGTCTTGCTGGGTTGCGTTTTGAATCGTGATGGTGAAGCCAATGTTAGCGTCGATGACGAGCGTGGGCGAAGCTACGTAGGTTATCGCCCAGGTGCCGCTGTGGGTCCCGCCATAACCCTTGCCGGGGTTGGTGAACTGGCGTGCCACGTACGGCCCATGTTCGACGTCCAGATTGCCTAACTTGGCCTTGAACGCTCGAGCACACAGCTGGTCGAAGTTGAGATAGCTATAGCGGCCGTACATGGTAACCTTGTCGCTAGCGTTGTAGTTGACTTTCGTGTCGATAGTGTGACGGTCGAAGGTAAACGGTCCGCCCGCGTAATAGTTGTTCGTAAAAGCGTTAGGAATATTCGCCCGCGGCGTAGCGTCCCTGAGCTTCAGAGCGATCGAGTCGAAACGAGACGGGGGGATAACATTGCCCGAGAACGGCACGCGGTTGCTTCCATCCGGATTGCCGGTCAGCGGGTCGTAGACCGGCCTGTCCGACTCAGTCATGATGCCTTGCCGGGTCAAATCTGTAGGGACTGTGAAAAGCCGGGAAGCGAAATCCCGAAGCAAGCTCGCTTCGTAGCTTACGAAATAGAACAACTTGTCTTTCTTAATCGGTCCACCGAGCGTGCCGCCGAACTGGTTAAAGATGTACTTGGGATTGCGCTCGCCCGGGGGCGAGAAGAACTGCTTGGCTTTCATTTTGTTGTTGTTGTTGTACTCAAACAGTGAGCCATGGACTTCGTTAGTTCCGCTTTTGATCTGGACGTTGATCGCCGCGCCACCCGCCAGGCCTTGTTCCGCGTCGAAGCTATTGGTCACCACGTTGACCACTTCGATCGACTCCAACGCCGGCACGTAGGCAGTTACGTGTGGGAGCCAGATGTTGTACTGGGTAGCACCATCCAACCTCACGTTGTTGGAGGCGGAGACGGTCCCGTTGACCTCATACTGCAACGAGCGCGAGGGATTCGACGGGATGGAGTGCGCGTTGCGCGGCTGGGTAAAGCCGGGCAGGATGCGGAACAAGTGCTGGTAGTTGCGCCCAGTGAATACCGGTAGATTAACCAAGGCCCGTTCGGAAAGCTCAGCCCGAACCTCTGCCCGATCGGTCTGCAACGCCACGGCCGAGGCTTCCACAACGACCGATTCCGTGACGGCGCCGACGTTGAGCGTAGCGTCCACGCGCACCACGCTATTGATCGTCACGACTACATCCCGCTGAGTGAAGGTCTGGAAGCCCTCCTTGCTAATCCGAACCTCATACGTCCCGCTGGGTAGGTTCGGCAACGAGTACGTGCCAGCAGGGGTGGTGGTGGTGGTTCGGCTGACACCCGTCTCCCGATGGGTGACCGTGACGGTAGCTTCGGGGACGGCTGCCCCGGTTTGGTCCGTGACATTCCCCACGATCGAACCGTAGAGGACCTGGGCTTGGACAGGCGGGCTGAGTGTCGGAACGAACATTAGGCTGACCACAGCCACGGCGGTCAAACTCCAAATGGTAGGCGTAAGCTGACTGATGAGACGTTGCATAAACCCCCCTTTCCGTGCGTGTCTTGACGAGACTTGCCCGAGCCCCGTCAGAATTTCGTGTACACCAAGTTGGAGATCCTGTCAAGGCCTATAAGGTTAACTATAGCGCTAAAGCCATGCGCGAGGAACGTCACTTTACGCAGACTCCTCTTTGGCAGCATCATCTGAAGGATCTGCGTGCGCAACAGGTAATCAATCCCCTAGGCATGCTCGGCGAATCGGGGGTTAATCCGTACAGGCGCGGTGCTCACTGAAGCTGCTTTCGAAAACCAACGCGGAGTCTCGTCCACAACCGTGGGTTGCTTACACACGCATTCAGAGCCCCGCCTGCCTTTGAGCCCTCTTCTTCTGTTGGTCTCCCGCCGTGGCCTTAAATGGGGCTCAGCCTGCCCACCTACTTGCTGTGTTTAAGTTCGACCACCCCCCGCCAGCCCTCTTTAGGGTGCCGGGTGCGAGCTCCTGTGCCAAACGACAGAAGTTGCAAGCCATTCGTTAAGCGCAAGCACACAGGGGATCCCTCGGTGTGGCCCAATGTTCTCGGTAGGT
>JAUQPO010000063.1 GCA_030550335.1 Acidobacteriota bacterium | reverse complement strand
TCCGCAGATGGAAGACCAACGGTTGGCGCACCGCAGACGGAAAGCCTGTCAAGAATCAGGATCTGTGGCTGGAGCTGGACGCGCTGGTGTCCAAGCATGAGGTCACCTGGCGCTGGGTGAAAGGTCACGCTGACCACCCAGACAACAACCGGTGCGACGAGCTGGCCCAACGGGCCGCGCGACAGCAAGACCATGGAGAGCTCCGCCTAAAGGAGACTCCGGCGAGTGGGTCCTCGCACGCCCAAAACAACCCCTGCACCGGTATCGATCAGGGGATTAGGTCGAACCAGGGGAGATAACAGCCATCGGAAAAAAGATCGCCATTTTCGGAGGCACTTTCGATCCCATACACAATGCTCATCTCACGGTAGCGCGGGAGGCCAAGGAACAATTCGGGCTGGACGAAGTCTGGTTCGTTCCTGCAAGTTGCCCACCCCACAAAGTAGCTGGGCCTGTGGCCAGTTTTGAAGACCGCTACCGGATGGTGGAGTTGGCATGCCAGGGCCAGCCGGGTTTTGTTCCCTCCAGGCTAGAAGCAGGGCCCGGGAGAAGTTACACCATTCATACGGTCGAAAAAGTGCGCGCCAGCTTGAATCCGGACGACCGCCTGTTCTTCCTCATCGGGGCAGACGCTTTCGCTGAGATCCAAAGTTGGCATCGCTGGGAGGACTTGATCCGTCTGGTGGAGTTCATCGTGGCGACGCGCCCTGGCCACCAGTACGCCATTCCAGCGGGGGCGACGGTGCACCGGTTAGATACGCTGGCCTTACCTGTATCTTCTTCGCAGATCCGCCAGAAGCTTGCTGCGGGCCTGCCCGTGGAAGAGCTCCCCCCGGCGGTTCTGCAGTACATACGGAGCCGCGGGTTGTACTCCCAACCGGCGAGCGGTCAAGAGGACGAGCGGAAAGTCCGGGCGCCCTCCTCTGGCCAGCCCCAAGCTTAAAGCCCCCCAGCAGCGCAGATTCCAGGCACACTTACACCACGCGCACCACTACCTTCCCAAAGTGACGCTGCGCTGCGAAGTATTCGTAAGCTTGCGGCACCCCCTCGAAAGGAAACACCCGGTCGACGACCGGTCGCAATCGGGCCAATGCCATCGCTCGCGCCATGCTTTCGAGCATTTCCCTGGAACCGCCGAAAATCCCTTGTACCCGTATGGACTTCATGAGTACACGGGTCAGGTTGAACTCCCCCCGCGGCGCCAATACACCGATCAAGCTAATGACCCCACCCACACGAACGGCTCGGGTGGACTGTTCCATAGTGCCCGCACCGCCCAGCTCCAAAACGTGGTCAACCCCCTCGCCGTGGGTCAACTCCCGGACGGCCTTTCCCCACTCCGGGACCTCCTGGTAGTTTAGTCCATCGGCTACGCCTAAGGCTTTCAAGCGGGCTAGCTTCTCATGGCTGCTGGATATGGCTATCACCCTGGCTCCAGCAAGCTTGGCAAACTTGACAGCGAAAGTGGAAACCCCGCCAGTCCCCATCGTCAGCACGGTCTCGCCGGGGCGCAGCTTCCCGGAGACGATCAGCGCATTCCACGCGGTGACGCCGGCGCAGGGCAAGGTGGCGGCTTCTTCCCAGCTCAGGTGATCGGGAATGCGAACGAGCGACTCCTCGGGGAACACGCCCAGCTCCGCGAAAGTTCCGTTCAGCGTCGAACCCAGTACGTGCCAGGCGTGTTCTTCCCGCGGGGGCCCTGTGATCCAACGGACTGACAGGCAAGGGATCACTCGGTCCCCGGGTTGCCAGCGCTGTACCCCTGGCCCAACCGCGACCACTTCCCCGGCGCCGTCACAGCCTACAATGAGCGGCAAGCGTACCCAGGGCCCATATTGCCCGCGCATGATCACCAAGTCCCGGTAGTTGAGAGCAACCGCGCGCATCGCTACCAGCACCTCTCCGGGCGCCGGCCGGGGGTCAGGCAGGTCGACGCAGCGCAAAGAGTGAAGACCCTCGAATCCTTCTTGCACCCACGCACGCAATTCCGAACCTCCTGAGCTCAGTTGTTGGAGTGGGAAACCCGCGCGTTGCCCGCCAGTCGCTGTATCCCGTGGGCGAACAGGCTCCTTTTGGGTGATCGCCGGTTGCTGCGCTCTTTCCGCCCGGTCGGACGGCTCACCGAATAAAATACCCCACCACCCGCCAAGCGCCGTCGTCCTCCAGAGCCAGCGTCACCGTTTCAGTGGCCGACTTTTTGTTCTGGAACTGGGTCTTGAACTGGAGTACCACGTAGTCCCCGTCGGGCGCCCCAGGCAACTCTGTCGTCCGGGTAGAGCCACTGAGTTCGCGGCTGACCAACTCGCCCAAGGACTCCCGTGCGGCTTTGATCAGTTCGACCCATTTTTCTTTCGGAATGACGTTGCGGAAGTACCGGCCGGCGGCTTCCCAACTTTCGCCATAGGCACCCTTGTCCACCAATCGGAGCCAGCTTTGGGCCGCGGGGGCGGCCGAGTCAGTGGCCGGTACAGCGGGACTGGCAGTGAAGGCCGCAGCCAGCAAGATCGCTGGCATAACCAGTTTTGAGGTGTGAACCACGTTGACCTCCTCTGATGCTCCTATCCTACGCCAGCCTTGGCCCGGGCAATTAAGGCATAGAAAAGCAATGCGTTATACTGAAATTGCTCAAGCGGTTTGTCAGCCACTGGGCCGCGACCCGAACGCTTAACCTGCAACTCAATACAAGGGAACCACCGTGCCGGATCAGCACAAACCTCAGCAACCTGAACAGCCGCCTCACAACCCCTCCCAACCCCCTCTGGAGGGACTCGGGGCAGCCAACCTCATTCCCGTCAATATCGAGGACGAGATGCGCCGCTCGTACCTCGATTACGCCATGAGCGTCATCATCGGCCGGGCCCTGCCCGATGTCCGCGATGGCCTCAAGCCGGTTCAGCGGCGCATCCTCTACGCCATGCACGAGATGGGCCTGCATGCCAACCGGCCCACGCGCAAGTGCGCCAAGATCGTCGGCGAGGTCATGGGTAAGTACCACCCGCATGGCGATGCGGCAATCTACGAATCCTTGGTGCGCATGGCCCAGGACTTCACCATGCGCTACCCACTGATCGAGGGCCAAGGCAACTTTGGGTCGATCGATAACGACCCTCCCGCGGCTATGCGGTACACCGAGGCCCGCCTGGCTCGCATCGCTGCAGCGCTGCTGGAAGACATCGATAAGGAAACGGTTGACTTCCGCCCCAACTACGACGACAGCGAGATTGAGCCGGAGGTCTTGCCCGCACGCATCCCCAACCTCCTGATCAACGGCGCGACGGGGATTGCCGTGGGGATGAGCACAAACATCCCACCACACAACCTCAGAGAGATCGTTGACGCAGCGATCGAGCTCATCCAGAACCCCCAGGCCAGTCTGGCCGATCTCTTGCGTCACGTCCGTGGGCCTGACTTTCCGACTGGCGGGTACATCCTTGGACACAAGGGCATCTACGACATCTACCAGACAGGGCGCGGCTCCCTAAAACTTCGGGCCAAGGTCCTGACCGAAGAGATCGGCCGCGATCGCGTGGCAATCGTAGTTACCGAGATCCCCTACGGGGTGAGCAAGGCGGACTTGATCGCCCAGATCGCCGGACTCGTCAACGAGAAGAAGATCGAGGGTATCGCCGATATCCGCGACGAGAGCGATCGCCACGGGTTGCGGGTGGTCATCGAGCTGAAACGAGGCGAGGATCCCAACGTCATCCTGAACAACTTATACAAGCACACGAAGTTGCAGACGAGCTTCGCAGTGAACATGCTCGCCATCGTCAATGGCCAGCCGCGTGAGCTGGGCCTGATCGGCTTGTTGCAGGCGTTCATCGACCACCGCATCGATGTGGTCCGCCGGCGTACCCACTTCCTATTGCGCAAGGCTCGCGAACGCGAGCACATCTTGCTCGGGTTCCGCACTGCCTTGGAACACCTGGACGAGGTCATCGGCTTGATTCGTGGTTCCAAAACACCGGGTGAGGCACGGGAGCGGCTCAAGGATCGTTTCGGCTTCAGCGAAGCCCAAGCTCAAGCGATCATCGAGCTCCAGCTCCAACGGTTGACCAGCATGGAACAACAGAAGATCCTGGACGAGTTAGCTGAGATCCAGCGCAAGATCGCCGAGTATCAGGAAATCCTCGGTTCTGAAGCCGTACTGCGCCGTGTCATCGTTCAGGAGCTGGAGGAAGTCAAGAAGCAGTTCGGTGACGACCGGCGCACGGAGATCGTCGAGGACCCTGGAGACTTTCAGGCCGAAGACCTGATCCCTCGCGAAGACGTTGCGGTGACCGTTACCCGGGGCGGGTACCTCAAGCGGACCCCGGTGGAAGTTTACCGCCGGCAAGCACGTGGCGGCCGCGGCCGGCGCGGCATGGTCACCCGCACGGACGACGTGGTCGAAGACCTACTCATCGGCAACACACACGACCATGTTCTCGTTTTCACCAACAAAGGCCGCGTCTACTGGTTGCGGGTTTACGAAATCCCGGATGCGGGGAGTGCCAGCAAGGGGCGCCATATTTGCACTCTCGTGAGCTTCCAGCCGGACGAGCATGCCCAATCGTTCCTGTGTGTGCCAGAGTTTTCACCGGATCGCTATGTGGTGATGATCACCGCCCAGGGCGTGATCAAAAAGTGCCAGCTCAGCGAGTTCGACAACCCCATTTCCCGCGGCATCATCGCCATCAACCTGGAAGACCAAGATGAGCTGGTGGCCGCGCGTTTGACCACCGGCGACGATTACATCTTCATCGCCACGCAAAACGGGAAAGCCATTCGCTTCCACGAATCTCAGGTGCGACCTATGGGCCGGCCAGCACGCGGGGTCCGAGCAATGACTCTGGAGGAAGGCGATCGGATTGTCGGCATGGAAGTCGTGCGCGACGGCCAGTACATCCTTTCGATCTCCGAGTTCGGTTATGGTAAGCGTACACCGCTCGAGCAGTACCGCATTACCGCCCGCGGGGGCAAGGGAGTGATCAACATGAAAACGAGCCCGCGGGTGGGGAAAGTCGTAGGCATCTTGGCGGTGCACGACGATGATGACGTAATGATCATCACTCGGGAAGGACAGCTGATCCGGATCGACGCTAGCGAGATTCGCCAGGCTGGCCGAAGCGCTGCCGGGGTGCGGCTGGTGAAGTTGGATGAAGGAGACGCCGTAGCCGCCGCCTGCGTGGTCCGAGAGAATCGTGAGGCAGAGGACGAAAGCCCGCAGGAGACCTTGCCACTGCAGTAGCACTTGTCGGCTAGGCTAAAGGTGAGTAGCTCCCCGCTCCGGCACTCACGATTACGGCCGGGAAGGCGCTCTGGAGCAAGTGCCTGGGTTGCGTTTCGGGCAGGGAAACCGTCAAGCCACTCCTGGCCGGGCTCTCCAGAATCACTTTTTGCGCGCCGTATTGCCCCGCCACGCGCAGGCGGTTTCCCTGCCAACTGAGCCGGTAAACCATCCCCCCACCAAACTCGCTCGCCACGGACTCCAAGGAACGCTCGCAATTGGCTAGCATCTGCAGACGGCCCTCGCGGTCAATCACGATGGTCAACGGCGTGGGTTCCTCATTGGAGGCCGCGCAGAGCTCAGCCGTTTCGAGGATCTCCAAGGCGTACTGGAGGAAGTGGCTCACACCGCACTTATCGTCACATGGGCAAGCTTCTTGACTGAGAGCGCTGCTTCATTCTGAGCGGCACAATCTACTATAAGCTCAAGTGCCAGTGCCGCGCCGGGTGCCATCCGGCGGACCATAGTCGCATCGGCCCTCGGCTATGCTCAGGCCGATCACTTCGATTTGGGACAGGTCCGCCGTGCCCAACCCGACGGCTTCCGCTAGGAGGAGGCTATTATCCCCGCGCAAGAAAGGAGACTGGCCCCGAGTGGCTCGCGGGTCGTAGCCCATCAGCGCTGTACAGACTGCGTCGGTGCAGACCGGATTCCGGCCCGCAATGAGCAAACCCGGACGGATCATCTCCACACCAGGATTCCACGCGCCTTCGCCACCACGTATGGAGACCACCCCGTCCACGATTGCCAGGTCGATGGGTCTTGCCCCAGCCAGATCGACCACCACTCGCGGCACCCGGTAACCAGGATCTCGGGGTGAATTCGGATCCAGTTCTTGGGGCACCTGGCGCGCCGGGGCTCTCGTACCGTTGTGGCAGACCGGCCCGCGCTCTTGTGTCGGGTCCTCATTCCCATCGGGCCACGCGTCTCCTCCGTAGAGCGAGCAGGGCGTGATACCGAAGTTGTTTTTCAGTGCCATGGTCACGCCGGCGATCCAGTGGTTCTTCAACTTGGAAAGGGAGATGTAAACGTCGCAGTCGGCGTAGGAGTGGTTCACGTCGTAGGCTGGAAACACGTAGCCACCCCAAGGCACCTTCAAGCGCACATAGTCTTTGCCCAGACCCCGGTTGTTGGTATTCTCCCACTCCACTTTGCAGCCGGCATTATTGATCGCCTGGATATCCAGCCGGTAGCGCGCCCACAGCTCCATATCCTGGCGGGCAGGGAAGAAGCTCTCCAGGATCCGCACGCGGCGAGCGCCGGCGCGCGCCAATTCCGTCACGACGGCTAGGACCGAGTCTGGGTGGGTCCGGTAGGGTAGGTCATCGCGCTCGGGGAAACGCGCTGGGTTCCCCGTCAGGTTGAGTTTCAACCCTACGGTCTTGCCCCGGACCAGCGAACCGATCCCGCCAATCTGATCGAGCACCGTGCGAAGAGCCTGTTCGAACTCGCGCCCGTAACTTCGGCAGCGTGCCACAGCCACGGGAGCCGTAGGGGGGGTGGCGGCACTGCGCAAAGGCCTCGCCCAGACAGCGGCCCCAGCAAGGAATTCCCGCCTGGTCAAGTTCCCACCAGCACCGCTCATAATCCTGACCTCCACTGTCAGCCTAGCACCAGCAGACGGTCGATCACCGTAAACTCAGGCCGCCATCCACAGCCAGCACCTGGCCAGTGATGTAGTTGGACGCCGTCAGGAAGTACGCCACGGCGTCGGCAACCTCCTCAGCCGTCCCTGCGCGACCGGCCGGTGTGCGCCGCACCAGTCGCTCGCCGATCTCATCCAGCTCCCCGAAAGAGATCACGCCAGGAGCAACCGAGTTGACAGTGATTTCGGGAGCGAAAGCTTTAGCCAGCGCTCGGGTAAGCATGATGACCCCAGCCTTGGAAGCGCAATAATGCACATGCCGCGGCCAAGCCTGCAATCCTCCAAGCGAGCTGATGTTCACAATCCGGCCCTCGCCTGCTCGTTTCATCAGCCGCGCTGCATGCTGGCAACAGAAGAACACCGCTTTCAGGTTGACGTCGTGGATGGCATCCCAATCGGCCTCGGTAAGCTCTAAGGGATCGGCCGTCCCGAACCTCCCGGCATTGTTGACCAGCCCGTACAAGCTGCCGAAGTCCCGCTCAATCCGGCCGAACATTTCACGGATGTCGGCCACCCGCTCCAGGTTGGCCTGGTAGAGTCCCGCCGCATTGCATTCAGCAGCAGTTTGCCGGGCTTCCTCCGCTGATGTCCAGTAATGGATCAATACACGCGCTCCCAGCTTCGATAGGTGCAGTGCTATATGCCGGCCTATGCGACGAGCGCCACCCGTCACCAGAACCAGGCGCCCCTCCAGCGGCCGATCAAACCACGGGCTTGCCACGAACCTCCACCTCCTGTAACGCCAACTCCGTTTGTGGTGCCGGCTGAAGTTTGCCGCTGCGGTCCATGGTGGCCCAAATCACAAACGTGGAGCAACTGGCCAAGCCGGCTGCCAACCCAATTTGGCGTGGGTGCCAGCTTGTCGAAAACCAGCCCGCAAGAGCCATGGACGCCATCATGGTTGTCCAGCTGAGCGTCTCGATCGTAGCGAATACTCGCCCACGATAGGCATCCGCGACGTGCCGCAGCAACAACGTGGTGTTGAATACCCCGGCCACGCCCATGCCCAACCGCGAGAGGGCGATCATCAGCAGTACGAGCCAGAACGGCCGCGCCTGACTGAAACCGATATAGGCCACTGCGTGCAACAAAAAGGCCCAGCCGATCCAACGCTTATAGCCCTGAAAATCCAACCGCAGGCCGGCCCAGCTAGCTAGCACTCCACCGACCAGCAGCCCGACTCCTGCAAAACCCCAAATCGTTCCTAAACCCATGGCGCCGTAAGGGTAGACGACCTCCCCGAACAAGGTGAACAACACTTGAGCTGCCCCACCGCCCGTTGCCCAGCCTACTTGAGTTAAGCAGATCGCCAGGATGAGTGGCACAGAGCGTATGTATCGCAGACCTTCCACGTAATCACGCCAGGGCTGAAGTACGGGCGTCTCCAGTACACATCCGTTCACCGGGCGGAAGCCTCGAGGCGAATGCAGTCGCGCCACGCAGGCAGCCGAAAACAGGAATGATACGCTGTTGACCACGAACGCCCAGGCGTAGCCGTAGCGAGCCACTGCAAGTCCGCCGAGCATCGCGCCAGCCGTGATAGTCGCCCACTGGGTGATCTTGGTTAAAGAGTTCGCCGTGTGGAGCCGCTCCGGCTCGACGATCGAGGGCAAAATGGCTGCGCGGCCGCTGGTGAAGAACGGTGACGCAAACATCAAGAGCGCGCTCAGCGGGAAAAGCAGCCACAAGTCCCTCGGCTCCAGAGCTGCCAGGAAACCCAAAGCCAAGCCGGCTCGGACCACGTCGCTCAGGATCATCAACTGCCTCCGATCCGCCCGGTCCAGCCATACGCCGGCTAGCGGGCCAGCGAGCAACATCGGCAAGGCGCGAGCAATCATGACTCCGCTGACCAAAGCACCGGAGCCTGTGCGATGGACGATGAGGCTGAATACGGCCACGGTGTTGAAATGGTCGCCGATCTCGCTGATGACCTGGCCGATCCAGAGAAGGCGATAATTCCGATTTGAACGAAGTAACTGGAGAAATCCACCCATCGGCCGTCGTAAAAGGTGGGATTTATCGGCTCTTGGCCTCCTGCCAGAGCGCTTCCATTTCTTCCAGGCTCGCTTCCTCTAATTTCTTCCCGCGCTCGCGTAGCTGTTGCTCGACATATGCGAACCGCTCACGAAACTTGGCGTTAGTGCGGCGCAGTGCTTGTTCTGGATCGACGTGTAGGTGACGGGCTATGTTGGCCACCACGAACAATATGTCGCCAATTTCCTCTTCGAGCTTCTCCGCACGCCCTTCTTGCCGCGCGCAGCCGAGTTCCTCAACCTCTTCCCGTAGCTTCTCCAAAACTTCGTCCACGTTTGCCCAGTCGAAGCCCACGCTGGCGACTTTCCGCGAGATCTGCGTCGCCTCGGCTAATGCGGGTTGCGCCCGGGACACGCCATCCAGCAAGCTGGCAGCTCCCCGAGCCCGGTTCTCCTGGGCCTTAATCACATCCCAGCGCTGCTTCACTTCTTCAGCTGTGCGTGCTGTGGCATCCCCAAACACATGCGGGTGGCGGCGCACAAGCTTGTCGTTGATCGCGTCAAGGCAGTCAGCAATTGTAAACAGCCCCTCCTCGGCCGCCATTTGAGCAAAAAAGACCACCTGTAACATCAAGTCGCCCAGTTCCTCAGCCAGGCTCCTCCAGTCGCGCGCGTCAATTGCATCGAGAACCTCATAGGTCTCCTCGAGCAAGTATGGCTTGATCGTGTCGAAGGTCTGCCGGCGGTCCCAGGGGCAGCCTTCGGGAGAGCGCAAACGCGCCATAATTTGCACCAGGCGTTCAAATTTCTCGCCTAACCGGGCTTCTGAAGGGGAAGCGTGGGACATTGCGAGGGTTAAGACTTCAGCGTAGCACAGCACTCAGCGCCTCCAAACCCGAAGCGGCTGGACACGCTTCAACGGAGGTCCGCATCCGCGAGGGAGGCCTTTCCCTGAAAGCCGTGCAGCAGTGGCGGGAGCATCGAAAGGTGCGGGCTTGTGATGTGCACATTGATCGGACCACGGAAACCGGCAAAGCCGCGTCTGCAACCGAGGGCCTCCTCCATGGTGGCTGATAGCCGGCTTGGGTTATGGCACGAGCCGGCTGCCAACCCAGGCTTCGTGCTCGCTCAGGGGCTACCCAGCCCCTCCACCCGTATGCTCCCGTTGGACGTTTGCAGATGCAATAGCGGCCCACCCGGCGGCAGCGTGGCTTCCAGCGTCGTCTTCGTACCCCGCTGTTCTTGCATGGGCAGCTCGACTCGGATACCGCCGTGGGTCGTACGAGCGTTCAGCCGTGCGCCTTGCCCGGTTGGTAGGCGCAGCGTGATGCCACCATTCGAAGTGATCGCCTCCAGCCCTGCAGGCGGAACCTTGTGCAAGACCAGCATCAGGCTCCCGTTCGAACTGGCAATGCGCACGGGTTCAAAGCCAGCCTCCAGTAACACGACTTCCACTCGACCATTAGAGGTGCTGGCACGTATACTTCCACGGAGCTCCTCGACCTTAATCGCGGCGTTCGACGTGCGCAATTGGGCATAGCCAGAAATCGCTCGAGCCTCGATGCTACCGTTGGAGGTCGTTACTTCTACCGGGCCCTGAACGCGGCTCAACTCGACACTCCCGTTGGAACTTCGAGCAACGACTGGACCGCTCGATTCCTCTACTTCCACTTTGCCGTTCGAAGTCACTATGTGCAACGGCGCTTCCACCCCACTTGCTCGGACCCTCCCATTCGAGGTTCGGACTACCACGGACGCTTTGCGGGGAAGTTTCACCGACATTTCCACCCCCATGGCCCAGCGGTAGCCCGAGGGTCGGCGTGCCACCACTCGGAGCGCTTCGGGCAGCTCCTCGACGCGCACGCGGATCGCTCGGAGGGCCTGTGGTGTCAGAGCATACTTCGTGGCGACCACTTCTACCCGCGGTTCATCCCAGCCTTGGATTTCGACGGCGCCATCGAACGTCTCCACAACCACGCGCTGCGATTCTGTCCACGCACGGCTTTCACGTAACTGCTCGGTCTGCCGCACGGACTGGGTGAGTTCGCAACCCCAACTTAGGGCTGCCAGCGCAAGACTGGCGGCCACGACTAGCCTGTTTTCGCCGGGCATGGTGGCTAAACCTGCTTTCATAGTACGTACGCAGCTGGGCAAAGGAAGGTTCGGCCCTGCGGTGCGCTCAGGCCGAACTCTGTTGGGCTAGGGATCAGGCCCTACACGGCCGGCGTCTCTCCCGAGGACTGCGCGAAGCCCTGCCCTGTGGAAAACCGAGCGTCTTTTCTGGTTCGGGTGAGGCCCCCTGGCCAACCCTTCCAAGCCCCTGGACCGTTGCCGAGGACGCTTGCGGCGCACCAGGTTAAGCTGTATGTTTTGTCGTCGCACCAGCGCGGCCTTGGTTTACCAAGTCTATGGGCTTCCGCAGGGTCCCATCGCAGGGGTTGGCCCGCGCGTTCACCAGAATTCGCTCGTCAGGGATGGGTGGTAGTGGCAGCTTTCGCTGCGGCATAGTCTACATCCTCTGGGTACTCACAATGAAAGGCCAATCCCAAAATGCGGCTACCGGACAATCAGGCCGCTCCGACCATTGGGGATGGGCTGTAACTGATCTCGAACTCGCCTTCGGGAGACCTGGACACAAGGAATGAGAAAATCCCCTTAAGCGAGCGAGCGGTCACTCTGCAATCGCCCGTGCCGTGTACCAAACAGATAGCTTGCCGCCCGCGCTCGTTGACGACCCACCCTTCGCCGACTATAGAGAGGACCACTGTTCCCATCTGGGCGAAAAGCCACCCCTCCCCGCGGCTCACAAACACATACTCCACGTCATGGGGTGAGGCGACATCGAGCCGCTCGGCACTGACTCCTGTGCAGAAGGGCACAGTGAGAGGGACTTCTGTGATCAGGAACACCCCGTGGTCTTCGTGATCTACGAATGGCAGCCACATGGGGCTGATGCATCGGTTGCCTACGATCACCCACTCGATGTCGCCTGCCGCAGTACCTAAGCGCAGCACAGCGTTCCCTTCGCCGTTGACGATCGAAAATGTCTCGGTGGCCACTGTGTTGACTAGCGTAGCTTTCCCCAACGCAGAGACCAGCGGGTAGTTGGCAATCACCAGCCATCCCTCTGAGGGCTCAACAACGACTTCTTCGTAGCACTCGCGCTGCTCAACCACTCGGGCTGCAGCGCCCGGCGTGAAAGGATAGGTCAGGGCCATATCCGAGCGAATAGCGATCATACAGGGTGGATCTAGGGTCACCAGCCTCTCGCGGATTGGTGGTAGGGAGTGCTCATCGTTGTTGTTTTGCATCTCGACCTCCAGGTCCAGGATCGTTTCTCAGGAGGCGGCGCCCAGGCAGCAAGCTGGCTATTGCCGGCCATGCTATCAACCTGGTTCCACCTATTTTTCTCGGGCCAGTGATTTCTGGCCTCATCAGCCGTGGGATAGCCCCGTGGAGCTGCCAGTTTCACAGCGAGCGTGGTGCGCGGAGAGAGTCTGGAGGTTGATGTCACAGCTTTTCCATACGTGTCTTTCGCAGTGCGGAGCTCCTCAATCGCCATGCTGAAAGTGTCGGCTTGGAGTTGGTTACTTGAACCATACGGTGAGCTTCCTCGCGAGGTCTGCTCGGCGCGGCGTGCCGAGCCACAGCATAGTCGCGCTCCGCTCATGGGAATTCGATGGGTCCAGTACCAACCCGGACTGCCGAGCCACTGGCCACGTACTCCCGCAGCAAACGTGCCACTTAGCGGCTGCCGCGACGGCCAAGGCACTGCTTACGACACGCGGCGGTCGTGTGAAGGATGCGGGACTCTTCGTTGCGAGAGTAACACGAGCGAGTTGACGGGGCCCACTGTTCTCCGCCCCTGCCGCGTGGTTCAGCTCGCCTACCTCCAATGATGGAAAGGACCCGGCGGCAGAGGTTGGTTCGACGAGCCCGCGGTGGCAGGGTGTGACGCTGAGCTGATTCGACCTACTCAACACGGCCATAGCTGCTCATACCGGCGCTCTCGCGGGTTCGAGGAACCCTGTCGAGGCATGGTCGGACCACCGAGCCCAGTGAATCTGTGTCTGCACAAAGCGATAGGTCATCTCGAGTCCAGGCACTGCACCAACGGCTCCGCAGTCTATGAACATGAAGTTCAACCACGAACTTCGTGACTTTTGCACAGCACCTCAGGTTTGGTCTCTGGCCCCTCACGGAGATCACACCGCACGGTCCGACCCGCCGTATTCCGGTTTCGTCTCACGAGTTGCCTACAAGCGTCGTACGGCTGGGGCG